>NZ_JACYMK010000020.1:0-34796 GCF_020858135.1 Janthinobacterium sp. FW305-128
GTCGGTACGCTGCCGCCCTCGCCCTGGCCGTTGTACAGGGCGCCGACGATGACGGGCCGGTCGATATCGTTTTCCAGGAACTGCACCAGCACTTCCTGGCCGATGCGCGGCAGAAACTGGCTGCCCATGCCGCCGCCCGCCGCGCGCTGCGCCACCCGCACCCAGCAGCCGGCGTGCTGCTCCTGCTGCCAGTGGAAACGGATGCGCACCCGGCCCAGCCTGTCGCAGTAAATCTCATCGGCACCGCTGGCCGCGTCATTGCCATCGGCGCCGACGACGATGGCGCTCTGGCTGCCCAGGGCCGTCGGCGTGGCATGCTGGCGCGCCTCGCCGTCATCGTGCGCCGGACGCCACGGAATCGCCGCACTGATCATATCGATGCAGTTGGCGTAGCCGCTGGCTTGCGCCTGGGCGATCGCGGCGGCGACATCGGGAAACCCTGCGCCCCACTGCGCCACGGTTTCTTCCAGCAATTCCGGTATCGGGCCGAACAGTTCCGCCAGTCCTTGCCAAGCCGGCAGCGGCAGGTTGTTGACGCCGATGCTGGCCACGCGCAGCACGACATACTCGGGCGCGGCACCGTCGACTGGCTGCAATGGTCCTTGCGTCAGGGTAAAGCGCGTGCCGGCGCGCAGGGTGCGCACGGTAGAGCGGGCTTGCCACAGCTGGGCGCGCGCTTCGTGGGCCTGCATCTGCAGCTGCGCGTAGCGCTGCGCCTGGGCACCATTCGCATACCAGTACTGGCCCGGCGTATCGTAGCTTTCCAGCCCCGGCGCGTTCTTGCCGCCAAGAATCATATTCGTCGGCACGCTGGCGGCAACCGCCTTTTTCGCCTTGTAATCGTAGCTGAGCACGCTACTCAGCCCGACGTGCAGGCTGCGCCGCGCGCGCAAGGCCTGCACGCTGTCGCCCGGCTCGCCGACACGCGCACCATGAAAGCGCAGCCCGCCGCCTTGCGCGCTGCTGGCGTCCTCTGGCGTGGCGCAAACTTGGCTGCTGTCGGCAAAAACGATCAGGGTCTGACCGTCAAACCGCCAGGCCAGCCCCTCTTCGGTCAGCAGGCGGCGAATAAAATCGAGATCCGATTCGCGGTACTGGCAACAATAGCTGCGTTCGCCCGCGTCCTGCATGAACGACGCGACCTCGTCGCTCCAGCGCCACAGCGCCGCCGGGGCATAAGACTCGAACACGGACTCGACGATCTCGATCACGGTCTTGTCTTGCCAGACGCGGCTGTTACGCACCTGGCCCAGCCGCCACAGCCAAGGCGTCAGGCGCAGCCGGTAGCGCGCCAGGCCGCCATTGCTGCCCAGCATGGCCGCTGCGCTGATGTAGCCGGAAAATGGCGTGCGCGTGCCGTCGGCCAGGCTGACATGCAGGCTGGCCGGCTGGCCCAGCAAGGAAGCCAGCGGCACATGCGCGCTGGTGGACAGGGCGATGATGTCGCGCGCGCCGACTTCCTGCAGCCCTTCGTCAGCGGCAAAGGCTTCGACCAGCAGGCCGCTGTCCTGGCCTTCACCGACGGTCAGTTCGTACAACCGGGTGACGCTCGTGAAAACAGCCAGTGCGTCCGCAATCTTGTCGCTCGAGGTGGATCACATGCGATTCCCGTTAGTCTGTTACCACATTTATATATTTGATAATTATTGTAGCTAGGAATGTTTATCCCAGGAGTGCGATTGAAACCGGGTGTGCAGAGTGCTCCGTGCCGTCGCGGGCACATTGCGTCCGCCACCCCTCCTTTCCACGCACCATGGCTGCAGTGCTTACCTGATCGTGTACTTGAACTGCCCCTGCTTGTTGGCGCTGACCTTGATCTTCGTGATGGCGGCGCCTTCGGCCATTTTGGCCAGCACCGACTCGGCGATCTCGGGCAGCACGGTGCCGTTAAGGATATTGTCGACATTGCGTGCGCCCGAGTCGACTTCGGTGCAGCGCGCCAGCACGGCGTCGACCAGCGCTTCGTCGTGGCTGAATTCGGCCTTGTGATTGGCCGCGATGCGCTGGGCGATCTTGCCCAGTTTCAAGCCGATGATATTGACCAGCACATCGTCCGAGATCGGATAGAAGGGAATCACTTTCAATCGTCCCAGGAAAGCCGGCTTGAAGGTCTTCACCAGTTGCGGGCGGATCTTTTCCTCCAGCTGTTCCGGCGTCGGCAGGTCGGCCGCCGCCATGTTCAGGCAGGCCTGCATCAGGGTGCTCGAACCGACGTTCGAGGTCAGGATGATGATGGTGTTCTTAAAGTCGATCTCGCGTCCTTCGGCATCCTCCATCACGCCCTTGTCGAACACCTGAAAGAACAGTTCGAGCACGTCCGGGTGGGCTTTTTCCACTTCGTCGAGCAGCACCACGCTGTACGGGTTGCGCCGCACCGCCTCGGTCAGCACGCCCCCCTCGCCGTAGCCGACATAGCCGGGCGGCGAGCCTTTCAGGCCCGACACGCTGTGCGCTTCCTGGTATTCGCTCATGTTGATGGTTATGAGCTTGCGTTCGCCGCCGTACAGCACATCGGCCAGCGCCAGCGCCGTTTCCGTCTTGCCCGTGCCGGACGGGCCGACGAACAGGAACACGCCCTTCGGCTTGTTCGGGTCGTCCAGGTTGGCGCGCGAAGTACGCACGCGCTGCGCCACCGCCTCGATCGCATGCGACTGGCCCAGCACGCGCTCTTCCAGCATATCCTTCAGTTTCAGCACCGTGCGGATTTCATCCTTGACCATTTTTCCCAGCGGGATGCCGGTCCAGCCGGCGATGATTTCCGCCACCACGTGGCCGTCGACCTGCACCGGCACCATCGGCGTCTCGCCCTGCAGCGCGCGCAAGTCCTTCAGCAGGGCTTGCAGGTCGCCGCCCTGGCTGGCGTCCGGTTTTTCGCCAGCACTTTCCAGGTCCTGGCGGGCCGCCCTGACCTTCCCGGTCAATGTCTTTTCGCTTTCCCAGCGCGCGGCCAGCACCGCATGCTCGCCAGCGGCGCTACTGCGCTGCGCGCGCAACTCTTTCAGACGCACCGGGTGGTTCCCGCCGCTCTTTTCCTCGCGCTCGAGCGTCGCCACTTCGGCGTCGATGCGGTCGAGCTTCTTGACCAGGTTTTCCAGCAGGGCCGGCGTCGCGTTCTGGCCCAGCGCCACCTTGGCGCAGGCCGTATCGAGCACGCTGATGGCCTTGTCGGGCAACTGGCGGCCTGAGATGTACCGGTGCGACAGGCGTACCGCTTCGGTGATGGCTTCGTCGTAGATGCGCACATTGAAATGCTTTTCCATCAGCGGCGCCATGCCGCGCAACATGGCGCAGGCCAGTTCTTCGCTCGGCTCCTCGATCTTGACGACCTGGAAGCGGCGCGCCAGCGCGGCATCCTTTTCAAAATATTTCTTGTATTCGCCCCAGGTGGTGGCGGCGATCGTGCGCAGCTCGCCGCGCGCCAGGGCCGGCTTGAGCAGATTGGCCGCGTCGTTCTGGCCGGCCGTGCCGCCAGCGCCGATCATGGTGTGCGCTTCGTCGATGAACAGGATGATGGCGTGCGGACTTCTCTTGACTTCGTCGATGACGTTTTTCAGGCGGTTCTCGAACTCGCCCTTGACACTGGCACCGGCCTGCAGCAGGCCCATGTCCAGCGTATGGATTTCGACGCCCTTCAGCACCTCGGGCACGTCGTCCTGCGCGATGCGCAGGGCCAGTCCTTCGACCACGGCCGTCTTGCCCACGCCCGCCTCGCCCGTCAGGATGGGGTTGTTCTGGCGCCGGCGCATCAGGATATCGATCGCCTGGCGGATCTCGGCATCGCGCCCGATCACCGGGTCGACCTTGCCGTCGCGCGCGCGCGCCGTCAGGTTGGTGGTGAACTGGTCCAGCGCCGGGGTCTTCGATGCGGCCGCGCGCCCTTCGAGTTCGCCGACGGGGTCTCCTCCTCCCTCGCCGCCCTCCCCGGCCTCGCCATCGGAAGCCGCAGCGCCGGCTGCCTCCTGCGAGCCTTGCGTGATCTTGTCGAGGTTGTGCTTCAGGTCGTCGAGCTTGAATTTGTTGAACAGTTTCGAGCCGCGGTAAGCCAGCTGCGCCAACTCCGGGTCGGTCAGCAGCGCCTGCAGCAGATGGGCGCTGCGGATACTGGCCTGGCGGCCGGCCTGTACGTCGAGCGACGCGATCAGCCAGGCGTTTTCAAACAGCTTCGGCAGCCTGGGCGAAAACACGGGGGTGCGCGCATTGCCCGTCTGCAGGCGCGCCACTTCGGCTTGCAGGTCCGCTTCGAGCATGCTGACGCTGATGCCGCTGTGGCGGGCGATCAGCGCAAAGTCGCTGGCCGGCTGTTCCAGCAGGGCCAGGAACAGATGTTCCAGGTCGACCTCGTATTGTCCGAGGCCGACGCAGATGCCGGCGGCGCGGGTGGCGGCGGTGCGGCTGGTGTCATTGAGCTTGCTGATCAGCGTCTTGAGGTTGATGCTCATGGGGCAAAAGTCCTTGTGTGGAAACGGCTAAAAAAAGAAGATGGTTCATGTCAGCGCATGCAGTTCGTAGCGCACGTCGCTGCGGTCTTGCGCGGCGCCGGCGGTAATCAGGAAACTGTCCCAGCCCAGGCGCCCGCCGCTGCGCGGCTGCTCCAGGGTGACGCCATGCACATCGTCGGCGCGCAATACCAGCTGCACTTCGTATTCGAGGCACAGGCCAGTAAACATGGTGAGCATTTTTTCCAGCGCGCGCGCCGCCGCCCCGCCCGGCAGGAAGGCGTCGAAATGGGCGCGTGCCAGCGGGCCGACCACCAGCCGCATGCGCAAATCGCGCTGCCAGACGCGCGCGCCGACCAGCGCTGTCGAACCCAGCATGGCGTTCATACCGCCCAGGCTGCTTTGCTGATCGCGCGGCACGTCGTACCAGCAACCGATAAACTGGGTCACCTTGATGGGCTGGCCGAAATACGCGGACAAGACCTGCCCCATCGCCACCGCCGATGGCGGCCGGTGCCGCATGGCGGCGACAAAAAATCCCACAGACTCATCGAGCACGCCATCGCCACCGTCGTACAGGCGCTGGCGCAGCGACGCATGGCCTAGTCCCGCCAGCGACAGCAGCAGCGGCAGGAACTTGTCCTTGCCATCGAGCTGGTATTTGAGTTCCAGGCGGTACTTGCGCCACGCTTCGTAGAACAGCGCCAGCGCGCGGTTGGAAAACGTGTCCAGAAAGGCGCGCGGTCCCTCGTCTTTCTCGTACAGCTGGTGCGCGGCGATGCGTTCCGTGTAATGGGCCGGCAGCGCGCCGGCCACGCCAAGAAAACCCATGAAGGCCGGCGTGATGCGGACGTATTTCAGTTCGGCGCGCCGCACGGCCTCGCCCAGCGCGCGCATGTCGGCCGCCAGGGCGCCCAGCTCGCGCGGTTCGGTTTGCACCGCTTCGAGCTGGCTGGGCGCGAAATTGAGCGACACCGAGTTTTGAAAGCGCAGGAAATTGGCCACCGCGCCTTCGCGCGCCATGCCGTTGCGGGCCAGCCAGAGTTCGAGCATGCGCACCGCCTGGAAGTACTGGAAGCGGTAAGGCTCGGCGAACAGGCGCTCGATTACACTAGGCTCAAATCGCCGCTGCGTGGTTTGCATCGCAACAACTCCTCTCCCGATTTTTTCGACAGCACCACCAGTTGCGTGAAACTGTTGGCATGCACGTACAGGCCGAGAAAACACTCGACGATATGGGCAAACGCATGGATGCCGCTGCCGACAAAAGCTTCTTCGTCCAGCGTCAGCCGCACTTCGATGCCGCGCACCAAGCAGGCGAAGGGATTGCCGGGCAGCCAGGCATTGGCCGCCTTGTGGTCGATCGCCGCGATGCCGCTGATCTGCCGTTGCGACGTCGCCGAACGGGGCAAGTCATACAGTGTCAACATTTCCTGGAACGCTTCCAGGCCGCCGCCCGACAGCGACAGATGGTTCAGCGACAGATGCGAGATCAGGCGCCAGTGCGCGCCGCGGCCCCGCTCGAAGCGGTGCGACTCGGTCGGCTTGCGCAGGAAACTGATGCTGCGCACGCTGGATCCGCCTTCCAGGAACAGGTCGCCGCCGCGCAGGCCATAGGTGAGTTGGGCCGGCAGATCGCGGTTGGTACAGCTCAGCTCCAGGCTCAGAGTGTCCGTTTCAATCGCAGCCGGGTCGAAATCGATGTCGACGATGGAAATCTCGGTCTCGTAGCCGGGGCTTTTTTCGCTGATGGTGTCATCGCGCCGCATCACCCAGTAATGGCCATCCCTGGCGGGCGTCTGGCCGTGGCGCAGCGAATAGAAAGGACGAAATTCGGTGATCGTCTCCCCTTGCGGCGTCTGGCGCACCAGCTTCACCGACTCGATTGCCTGCACCTCGAAGGCATAGGCGCGGCGCGCATCGGCCAGCACCGGATAGCTGGCGGCCGTGTGCGTCAGCCGGATCGGCTCGCCGCGCTGGCGGAACAGGTTGACCACCGGCGTGCAGCCCAGCAGCAGGTTATTCGTCGACATGGTGCCCAGCATGCGCGCCGTATTCGAATCGGTGCGCAGGCCGGCGAGGGCCAGGTGCAGCGTGATGCGCCGGCATCCGGACGGCAGCGGCGCGCACAGCGCGGCCAGGTCGATGTCGAAAAAATTGAATTTTTCGGGAAAGCAGAAGTATTCGGTCAGCAGCCGGTAAGCCGGATGCGAACGGGCGGAAAACGGGATCAGCGCATCGTCCTCGGCATAGCCGGCCGTGCTGACAGGGATATGCGCCAGCGCGCTCCAGCGGCCGCTGTCATCGGCTTCCACATAGGCCTTTACCGTGCGCATGAACAGCGCGTCGCGCAGCGCCGCGCAAAACGACGGTTCGCCATCGATGAACACGCGCAGCTTCGCCACGCCCAGCTGCGCCAGCGAGATCTGCTCGGCAGTCGCTTCGATGACGATGCTGATGCTGGAGGTGGCGTTTGGCGGCAGTTGCATCTGCTCGGGCGCGTCGATGATGGCGGAAAATGCCGCATGCGTGAGCGCCAGCGGCGCCACGGTGACGGGATAGGCGGTGCGAAAGGTGCACGCGACGCCCTTGACGGGGCGCGTCGCCAGTTCGGTGCCGCGCGCAATCTCGGTGGCGGCCGTCAGCTGCGCCGCCGCGCCGCCGTAGTCGAAGCGCGCGATCGAACACGAGGGAAACGGCCGCAGGTAATGCGGATACAGCACCTCGAACAGCGCTTCGGTAAACTCCGGGTAATCGTCATCGAGGCGTTTCGAGATGCGCGAATTGAGCAGCGCGAAGGACTGGATCATGCGCTCGATATGCGGGTCTTCGCAGACTTCGCCGCCGATCAGCAGCCGTCCCGCGATCTTCGGATAGCGCTCGGAAAACTCGCGCGAATAGCGGCGCAGGAAACCCAGCTCACGTTCGTAATACGGTAACAAATCTTCCAAGTTCAGGCTCCTTGCGCCGCACGGCGCGCCTTGCTGATCGTATAATGCAGGCTGGACGGCTGCAGGATGGCGTCGAAGTTGACGGGTTCCTGGGCCGAGTGCACCACCAAGAGCGCGGTGATGGCAAAATTGAGGCGGTTGATCGAGCCTTCCTGGATTTCCAGCGAAGCGCGCACATTGCGCAGGCGCGGCTCATGGCGCGCGATGGCTTTTTCCAGGCACTGGCAGATATACGCGCGGTCATCGGAACTCGACAAGCTCAGGCCGGCGAAATCATTGAGGCCGTAGGTGACGATCGAGCGGCCGCATTCGGGAAATTTCGTCAGCAGCGCTTCCGGGATCACGGTGCGCGTGTTGAGCAGCGCCTCCAGGTCGCGCGCCACGGTGTCTTTCAAATCTTCCAGCGACAGGCGCGAGACGGTGCTACTGGAAGCGCCCTGGACTGGCGTGTCCATCAGGCGGTCGAACAATCCCGGCGTAAAACCCTTCATCGGTATCCTGTGGTTGGCAGTAGGAAGGAACAAAAGGGCGGCCTGCGGCGGCCCTTTGATTCGGCAGAATCAGTCACGCTGGCACAAGCCGGAGTCACCGCCGGCGGCTGGCCGGAACGGACTCATCCGGCAAGGGCCGCTGTCGGTCAAATCGTCTTGTTGGCCGACAGGTCCCAACCGCCGGAGGTATTGCCGCCGGAGCCACCGCCGACTTTTTGCTGCGTGTATTTCCACTTGACCTTGGAATACTTGATCGACAGGTTTTCGCCGAGGATGTCGCCAGGTGCGACGGATGGCGCCACGCTGCTGATCAGCACGTTTTCCAGCTCGATCTCGAAGTATTTGATGCGCTCGCCCTGGCCGTCAGCGCGCAGGAATTCGAATTTGGCTTTCGGAATCGTTTTACCGGATGAGCAATTTTGCAGCAGCAGCGGCGTGGCGAGGTCGGCCAACTTTGCCACCACGATATCCTTGTGCTCGGTACGTTCGGCGGTATGCCCGCCGCCCGTCGACGCGGTGGCGGACTTCGGCTGCAGCACTTCCCACTGAACCGACTTGCATTCGATCCAATCTTTATGGGAGGTGTCGGTGGATTCGCCTTTAATACCATCAATTTGCAAGTAAACGTCGATTGCCATGTCATTCCTTTCGGTTGTTGATGAAAAAATCAGGATTTGGTCGATTGCGGCAGCTCCGCGACCAAACGGAGTGAAACGGACAGCTCATCGAGCTGGAAATGGGGACGCAAGAAGGAAACGGCGCGGTAGACGCCCGGACGCCCCGGCACCTCCGACACCTGCACCGATGCTTCGCGCAGGGGGAACTGGGCCTTCTGCTCCTGGCTGGCGTTATCGTCGAGCAGCACGTATTGCATCAGCCAGCGGTTGAGGAACTCTTCGACGTTGGACGCGGCGGCAAAGCTGCCGATCTTGTCGCGCATCATCGCCTTCATGTAGTGGGCGATGCGCGAGACGGCAAAGATGTATTGCAGCTGCGACGACAGCACCGCATTGGCATTGGCCGAATCGGTGTTGTATTTCTTGGCCTTCTGCGCCGACTGGGCGCCGAAGAACGCCGCGTAATCCGTGTTCTTGCAATGCACCAGCGAAATGAAACCCAGGTCGCTCAGTTCCTTTTCGCGCCGGTCGGTAATGGCGATCTCGGTCGGGCATTTCAGCGCCACTTCGCCTTCGTCCGTCTTGAATGTATGGGTCGGCAAGTCTTCGACCAGGCCGCCGCCTTCCACGCCGCGGATCGCCGCGCACCAGCCGTAGTCGTCGAAGGCCGCCGTCAGCTTCGTGCCGAAGGCATAGGCGGCATTGCACCACAGGTATTTCTGGTGGTCGGTACCGTCGACATCCTCGACGAAATTGAAGCCGTCGACGGTGGCGCCATCGGCCGGATTGAACGGCAGCCGCCCCAGGAAGCGCGGCAGCGTGAGGCCGACGTAGCGCGCATCTTCCGATTCGCGGAACGACTTCCACTTCGCGTATTCGACCGTGTCGAACACCTTGGCCAGGTCGCGCGGCTTGCCGAGGTCAGCATAGCTTTCGAGACCGAACAGCTCGGGCGATGCGGCCGAGATGAAGGGCGCGTGGGCTGCAGCGGCCACATGCGACATCTGCTCGAGGAAATACATGTCTTCCGGCTGGCGCGTGAACTCGAAGTCGCCCAGCAGCGCGCCGAACGGAGCGCCGCCGAAAGTGCCGAACTCTTCTTCATACACTTTCTTGAACATGGTCGACTGGTCGAATTCCAGCGCGCTCTGGAAATCGCGCACCAGCTCGCGCTTGGTGGCGTTGAGCATCTTGATCTTCAGGTTGGTGCCGGTGGGCGTGTTGTCCACCATGTGATGCAGGCCAGTCCAGCTGCTTTCCAGCTTCTGGAATTCGGGCGCATGCATGATGGCGCTGAGCTGCCGCGAAATGAGCCTGTCCAGTTCGGCAACGCGTGCATCGATGGTGGCCGCCAGGTTATCCGACACCACGACGGTGCCTTCCATCACCTGGCTGACCAGTTCTGAAATCAGATCCTTGGCGCGTGCATGCTCGACGCTGGATTTGGCAACCTTGCTTTGTTCGACGATCTGGTCGAGCAAGCCGATATCGGTAGTCGCGGCGGCGCCGGACGCGGGGGTCAGTTGAGCGGACATGGGATCAGCCTTTCTTGGCGGTGGATTGCTGTTCCAGCTGGGCCAGCTTTTCAGTGCTGTTGAGCACGTCGTTGAGGATATCTTCCAGTTTGTCATTGCCGGCCAGCTTGTTGCGCAGGTCGGCCAGCTTGGTGCGCGCTTCGAGCAGCCGTCGCAGCGGCGCCACCTGTTCCACCACTGCCTCGGGACGGAAGTCGTTGAGCGACTTGAAGCGCAGGTCGACCCGCAGCTGGCCGCCTTCATCGCTGAGCTCGTTGGATACGCCAAACGCGGCGCGCGGCTCCACCCCCTTGAGCACCTCGTCGAAATTGTCGCGGTCGATGCCGATGAACTTGCGGTCCTTCAGGCGTTTTTGCTCGACTTCGGAATTGCCGCCGAAATCGCCCACGACGCCCATCACGAAGGGCAATTCCTTGTTTTCAATCGCATCGCCGATTTCCACGTCATACGTCATCTGCACGCGTGGCGGCCGGACCTTTTGCAGGCGTTTTTGAACACTTTCTTTTTTTGACATGACATCATTCCTTTACGAATAATCGACGGCATCGGCGATGCCCCAGGTAAATACTTTGCTGCCTCAGTTTTACTTCAATCCATCGAAGGGATTGGCGCTGCTTTCGGCAGCCTTGGCCTGCCCTTTGCGCGGCGGACGCGGCGGCTTGTCACGCACCTGCGCCGCGGCCGGCGCCGGTACCAGCACGGTTTCGCCCAGGCTTTCGCGCAGCAGCTTGGCCAGATCCTGCGATTCGGTGCGCAGCGGGCCGGACAGGTTGTTCTGGCGGCTCAAGTCGGCCAATGCACGCGTCGACAGGCGCAGTCCGCTGATCGCAATGACGCTGTTGGCCAGCTTGTCGGCCGGGTCGCGCACCAGAACTTCCTGGGCATTGATGATGGCGTCGCCGTACTGGCCCGCCTCATAGCGGGTCTGCGCCATGCGGGCCCACGGATTTTTGTCGGCGGGAAATGCCTCAGCAGCTTGTTTCCACAAACCGATGGCCGCTTCGTTGTTGCCGGAACCGGCAGCCTGGGTCGCCTTTGCCATCAGTTCGTCGAGCGAGGGCGGCGGCGGCGGCGTCTTCACGGCAGGAGTGGTGCTGCAGGCACTGAGCGTCAATGCGCAGGCAACCGCAGCAAGAAAATGGCATGTGAATTGGCGAGACATGGTCTGATTTCCCTCAAAAAAAAAAAATGACGCGGTCATTAAGAAAGGTTGCAATTTATAGTTGTTAAATTCTTATTTTTGCGACACTAACACGAATTTAATATTGACTCCGTTCAATAGAAAATACGCGAAATCTCACATTCCGATCCTCCGCTAAGGCAGCAACCATGCGGGAAACGTACCGTACGCACCTTTCTTTCAGATAATGTTAATGTTGTTGCAGTTGCGAAAAAAGCACATAGTTTCTTGTTGCAAATATTGGATGATCGGCCGCGCCGGCAAGACGGCGATCGCGCGTCAAGAGAGCCCGGGAGCGCCAGCGTTCTCCGCGCTTTTATTCCTCAGGCAAAAGGGCAATCGATGAGCATTACAAGCAAATTGTTATGGGGTGAAGGCCTGTTTCTGCGCCCCCAGCACTTCCAGCAGCAAGACCGCTACCATGAGCACCGCCTGCACGAAAGCATCAAGGCGCTGCACCCCTATGCCTGGGGTGTCAACCACGTGCAGATCGACCGCGATGCGCTGAGCAATAACACCCTGCGGCTGCTGGAACTGTCGCTGGTGTTTCAGGACGGAGAAATCTACAACGCGCCCGGCGCCGATGAGTTGCCCGACGCGCTGGACTTGAGCACGCTGCAGCAATCGCAGCAAACCGTCACGTTTTATGCCGCCCTGCCCGCCTTCAAGCATTTCGGCGGCAACTTTGCCGCGCTTGGCCACCCCAACAGCGCCGCGCGCTACGGCCAGGCCAACGTGGAAACGCCCGACCTGTACACCCATGCGGCGCAGGCCGAACTGGCCTACTTGCAAAAATTGCTGCGCGTGGTGGCCGAATCGGAACCGCGTGATTCGTATGTGAATTTCGCCCTGCTGCGCCTGCGGCGCCTGTCGACCGGCGGCTTCGAGCCCGACCCGTCGTTCGTGCCGCCCAGCCTGTCGATCCGCAGCGCGCCGCTGCTGTTCCTGCAGCTGCGCCGCCTGATCGATGCGCTGCAGGCGAAGGTGAACGCCCTGTACGGCCACCACCGCGAGCCAAGCAAGAATGTGATCGAATTTCGTTCCGGCGACATGTCCTCGTTCTGGCTGCTGCACACGGCCAGTTCGGCGTTCGCCTCGCTCAGTCATTATTTCCATCATCCGGCGCTGCACCCGGAGCGTCTGTACGAAGCGCTGCTGGCGCTGGCCGGCGCGCTGATGACGTTCTCGAAAACCCATGCGCTGGCGGACCTGCCAGCCTACCAGCACGCCGATCCGGGACCGTCGTTCGCGCGCTTGCACGCGATCATCCGCGAGCTGCTCGACACGGTGATTTCTTCAAAATATTTCGCCATCGCGCTGACCGAAGTCAAGCCGTCGTACCACCACGGCAAGCTCGATTCGGGCAAGATCGACGACAAGACCGCGTTTTACCTGGGCGTCTCGGCCGACATGCCGGGCGTGGAACTGGTGGACGTGGTGCCGCTGCGCTTCAAGATCGGCGCGCCAGACGACGTGGAAAAATTCGTGCTGTCGGCCCTGCCCGGCGTGCGCCTGCAGCACACGCCGCAGGTGCCGGCGGCCGTGCCGGTACGGCCCGATACGTATTACTTCACCATCGAAGCGAAGGGCCAGATGTACGACCGCATGTTGCAGGCCCAGTCGATTTCGATCTACGTCCCGTCCGGCATGCGGGACCTGAAACTTGAACTTGTCGCCATCACTTCCTGAAGATAAACGATGAATGCAAACGCCCCCTCCCTGATGTCCGGCGGCTCCGCCGCGTACGCATCGAGCGTACCGGCCGGCCCAGGCACCGAACATACGCTGAGCGACCTGATGTACGACGGTTTCTATGCGCTGTTCATGCTGAAGAACGGCAGCGGCCCCCAAGACAATGCCGATTTCATCAGAAAAATGACGCAGTTTCTCGACGAGTTCGGCCACGCGGCGAAAAAACATGGCGCCTCGGCCGATGATATCGATGCCGCCAAGTACGCATTTTGCGCGGCTGTCGACGAAATCATCCTGCGCTCGCCGTATGCCATCCGCGACGACTGGGCGCGCCGGCCGCTGCAGCTGGTGCTGTTCGGCGACCAGCTGGCCGGCGAGAACTTCTTCATCCGTCTCGAGGCGCTGCGCGCGCGCGGCAGCGCCCACCTGCAGGCGCTGGAAGTGTTCCACATGTGCCTGCTGCTTGGCTTCCAGGGCCGCTATATCCTGGAAGGCTCGGAAAAACTGGCCTACCTGACGGCCCGCCTGGGCGACGAGATCGCCCAGATGAAGGGCAAGAAAGCCGGTTTCGCACCGCATGCGGAACGCCCCGACCAGATCGCGCACAAGTTGCGCAACGACGTGCCGCTATGGGTGCTGTGCTCGGTATTCGCGCTGATCTGCGCACTGGGCTATCTGGGCCTGCGCACCATGCTTGCCAAGAACACGCAGCGCCAGATGAACGCCTATAGCGATATCGTCAAGCTGGCGCCGCGCACGGCAAACCTGACCATCACGTTGCCGTAATGAGCGGCCCGGCAACGACAGACGCGGCCCTGGGCGCGTTCGGCACCGGCCTGTCCCAGCATGCGCGGCTGATCACTTTGACCACGGCGCAGGCATCGAACCTGCCCGAATCGCTGATGGCCGAGCAGGTGACGGGCCGCGAGGCGGTCAATGAGCTGTTCCGCTTCGAAGTCGATGCCTTGAGCACGGCGGCGAGCCTGGACCTGGTCAGCTTTCTCGGCGAAGAAATCACGCTCAAGCTGCTGCAGCCCGACGGCAGCTGGCGCGCCTGGCACGGCCTGTGCACCGACTGCGCCTTTGCCGGCGCCGACGGCGGCGTGGCGCGCTACCGGCTGCGCCTGGAACCGGCCCTGGCCTTGCTGGACCTGCGCCGCGACAGCTATATCTTCCAGGACAAGAACGCGCGCGATCTCATCACGGAACTGCTCGGCGACTATCCGCAGGTCCGCTTCGAATTCGATGTCAGCCAGGAACTGGCGCCGCGCCCGGTGTGGACGCAATACCGCGAAAGCGACCTGGCCTTCCTGGCGGGCGTGCTCGCCTTCGAAGGCCTGAACTGGCGCTTCGAGCACGAGCAGGATGGCGCGGCGCAGCAGGACGCGCAGCAGGCCAAGCACAAGCTGGTGATTTTCGACAGCAAGGCCGTCGCGCCGGCGACACCCGGAGTGGCCGGCCTGCGCTTTCACGGCATGCGCGCCAGCGATACCGATGACGCCATCGACAGCTTCAGCGCGCGGCGCCAGGTGCGCCCGAATGCGGTCGGCATCAGCAGCTGGGACCCGCAGCAGCTGGCGGCGCCGGCCGCCGAACACAGCTCCAGCCTGGCGGCGGGCGAATTGCCGCCCCTGCCGCTGTACGACGGCGCCGGCGAGCGGCGCCATGCGGACAACACGACGGCGGATCCGCACGGCCTGCGCATGCTGCAGGCGCTGGAACTGGAGAACAAGCAATTCACGGGCGCTGGCGCGGTGCGGCGCATGGCGGCCGGCCACGCCTTCGACCTGTTGCAACACGAACATTATCCCGGCGGCGCCAACCAGTTCACCGTGCTGTGGGTCGAACACCAGGCACGCAACAACCTGGGGCCGGCCGGCGGCGCGCTGACGGCGGTGTTGTCGAAACTGTCGAAAATAGCCAGCCTGGGCGACGTTGCCAGCCTGCTCGATAGGCAGCTTGAGGCCGGCACCTACCGCAACACCTTCGGCTGCGTGCGCACCAGCGTGGCCATCGTGCCGCGCGCTACCGCCGCGCGCCAGGCCAGCAGCGCGCTGGGACCGCAGACGGCACTGGTGGTCGGCCTGCCCGACAGCGTGGCCACCACCGGACGCGACCATCAGGTACGCATCCAGTTCGCCTGGCAACGGGGCGCCGCCGCCAATCCCGGCGGCATGGCGCACAACACGGATCAACAAGGCAACGCGCCCGGCAACGAAGCGTCAGGCACTTGGGTGCGCGTTGCCGAAGCCTTGGCCGGCCCGAACTGGGGTTCGCAATTTACGCCGCGCATCGGTACCGAAGTCCTGGTCGATTTCATCGAAGGCGACATGGACCGTCCGCTGGTGGTGGCCCAGCTCTATACGGGCAACGACATGCCGCCGTACGCGGCCGGCGTCGATTCGGACGTCAACCACGCCGGCGTCATTTCTGGCATCCACAGCCATAATTTCGATGGCGGCGGCTATAACCAGTGGGTCATCGACGACACGCCGGGCCAGTTGCGCACCCGCCTGGCGACGAGCAGCGCGGCCACGCAGTTGAACCTTGGTTACCTGATACAGCAAGGCGTGGGCACGGCCCAGCGCGGCAGTTACCGCGGCAGCGGCTTCGAACTGCGCACCGACGCCTGGGCCGTGCTGCGCGGCGGCGAAGGCGTGCTCATCTCTACCACCGCCCGCGCACAGACGGGGGCGGGCGTGGCCTCTACCCAGCTCGACACCATGGAAGCACTGGGCCAGCTGAAAGGCGCCGCCGAGCTGAACAAGACGTTGGCCGAGGCCGCGCAACAGCAAACCGCCCTGTTCAGCCAGGATGCGAAACAGGCCCAGCTGGACCTGATCAAGCAGATCGACCCGCAGCAGGACGGCAAATACCAGGCCAGCGTGGGCGGGCAGGGAGCGCTGAAGGCCAGCGCAGGCGAGCGCAAGCAGGCCACCGACCAGCCGGTGGAAAAATTCGGCCAGCCCCTGGTCTTGATGGAAGCGCCCGCCAGCATCAACTGGGCCACGCCCGGCTCGACCGTCCTGTTTGCCGCACAGCAGCTGCAATGGACCTCGCAGTCGGATCTGCACATGACGGCCGCACACACTTTTTCCTCCGTGGCGGCCAGTGCGCATGGGCTGTTTACCCACTCCGGCGGCATCCAGGCGATCGCCGCCAACGGCCCGGTATCGCTGCAGGCGCATACGGGACAACTGGAAATCCTGGCCGACAAAGCCATTACCGTGATCTCGGTCAACGACAACATCGACATCAAGGCCAACCAGAAGATCACGCTGCAGGCTGGCCAATCGTCGATCACCTTAGAGGGCGGCAATATCACGTTCACCTGCCCCGGCAACTTCACGGTCAAGGGGGGCCAGCACGTCTTCAACGGCGGCGCCAGCGCGGCCGGCGTGCTGCCGGCACTGCCCGATACGCGCATCAAGCTGTTCGATGAAGGCTTTGTGCTGCGCGACCGCGACACGGGCGAACCGATGCCGCGCCAGCCCTACCGCATCAAGCGCGAAGATGGCAGCTATGAGAGCGGCATGACCGACGAAAAGGGCTTGACGCATGTGATAGCAGCGGCCGCCGCCGAGGCGCTGGTGATCGAGCTGCTGAAAACGATGGGCGGCCAGGGTTCGGCATCGGCACCGGCACCCGCCCCCTCTTCGGCGCCGGTACCAGGTTCGCCAGGACAGCCGGCGGCCAAGGCAAACACCCCGCCGGAACCGAGATACAAGCCGGCAGGCGACTCCAGCACCACGCCGGTGGACAACAAGCGCCGCAAGGAAGTACTGGTCAAGCTGCCGGCCTGCTGGATCGAGGACTACGAAAAGGAAATCGCCGGTCCCTCTTATGGCCGCTATGCGCAGCCTTACCAGCACGACGGCACGCCACACAAATACAGGGACAAGATCTGGTTCAAGCTGTACATACCGGCAAAATCGGACGGTCCGGTGGTGGTGGAAGTGCGTTTCAAAGCCATCCCGGTACTGGACGCCGTAGGACAGGCGCTGGAAGAGAGCGACAAGGGCACCGAATCGGCGGCGCTGCGCGTCAAGCAGCGCGCCAACGTCGTGGCGCTGGCGCAGAAAAACGCGACGGCCGGCATCGAAGGCAACTGGAACAACAAGTTCCGGCTTGAAATCAATGATCCGCAATGCGGACAAAAAGTGTTGCCCGTGGTTTTCCGCGTCCTCTGGGTCGACGAGAATCAGCACTACACGCTGCAGATCCACAAGCGCTATGACCGCGAAAACGTGACCGGCGACGTCATGAACGTGTCGCTGGCAACGGCACTGACCACGTATGCGCATGAATTCGGGCATTGCGTCGGCATGCCCGACGAATACTCGTACACGGAGTTCGAAGAAACGGTACGCTATTTCAAGCCGGACGGCACACTCGACGCGCCTATCGTTTGCCACGTCAACGGCACCTCGCCGGAAGACCTGACGCAATCGATCATGTCGTATGCGGAAGGCGCACTGATATTGAAACGCCACGGCTGGAATATCGCGATTGAAGCGCAGGAATTGCTGAGCAAAAAAATCGGCAGGAAGATACGATGCGATATTGTCTGACACTGCTTATCTATGCCATGCTGATGGCACTACCATTGAAAGCCAATACCATGACGAGCACTCATGCGCCCCTCTCCATCTCCCTGCAATGCCTGGGCAACGCTGGCTGCGTCTACCAGCGCAAGCCGATCGACGTGCTGGTCACCATCCGCAACGATGGCAGCCGCGATATCGGTTTTCCGCTCGACTACCTGCGCAAGTCGGGCCCGATCGTCAAATTCATCGATACCGATACGGGCGCCGTCACCTACGCCCGCCGTGGTCTGGCGAATCCGGCGCTGAGAACGAAATTCACCACGATTGCGCCAGGCGCCTCGATCTCCATGGAAATAGATATACATCCAACCGACATTGAAACGTTTCGCATCAAAAGAGTCGATATCAGCGTGGAGGTGATATTGAAGGGCAACATACGCATCGATGGCGAAGCGGAACTGCAGGACTACCAGGGCGGCGCGAAGATCCGCATCTTTGAAAAAGATGAGTAAGACCATGCTGGCGCGAATGGTGCTGTAGAGCATCCGCGTCTGTCAGCAAGTGCCGTCGTCACGGAAACGATATCGCTGTGCGATCACTTGCTGGCCGGCCGCTACAGTTGTCCGGCCCCGCATAAAAAAGCCCCTGAAAAATCAGGGGCTTAGCTGTTGCATTAACCCGGCGTTACCTTACGCTGCCGGACGGGAGATTATCTCCACTCGATGATCAATGAGGTGGCTAAGCGTTTGATTTTTCAGTCTTTTCCAAACCATTCAGTTACTGATACCCTCAAAAATACCCTCACCTGCAAAATCCGCTATTGCCGGTTTGTCGTGGCCGGGATAGGAGACACCAGTCCGCTTGCTCGCACTTGTTATCCGATTCTTCTGGCCGAGAACGCATTCATTTCAGCACAGCAGCAATCGAAGCGCTTCGATGAATTTAAGGATACGCCGATCTTCAGAGCCACGCTGTCCCCCTGTCACTCGCGTAATATCACGCCCGCTATAGCGACAAAGACGAAACAATGGGACGCACTTATCTATCTACCGCTTTTACCATGCCCCACATTACCTCCGCTTTTCACGTCTCGAGCTAGACAGTCAGTCGAGCCGTCTCAGCATTTAATAAAGGGCAACTTGCTGCAGATCGCAACGGCCAAGGCTGAGATCGTGTACGAATGGCGGACCTGACCCGGCCGGACTCGCTACCGCATAGCGTTTGAACTCATCTGTGAATGTGGCGCGCAACTTAGGTGCTGACTCCGGTGAAGTGGGAATGATCTCCCCCTTCGAAGGTAATTGTGTCTTCTTCATGAATATCCTGCGGGGCACATTGTCCCCTATTAGAATGTCCATGAAAACCGGACTAGCTCAACTTGACCCTGGTTCCCGTATCGAGCAAAACAGTCAGCCGGGCCGTATCGGCATTGAATCAAGCGAATAAAGCGCAACTTGCTGCTGATCAAGACGGCCAAGGCTGAGATCGTGTACGAAAAGCGAACCTGCCCCCGCAGCCGCGTCCCCCTTTGCCGCTCACAGCGTTCCGAAACTTTCCCAGTACGCCTAAGGCACGACGCAGAGCAGTGACACTATCATTAGCCAATATCAGGACCGCTATGGCGATCGAGCCGAGGCAATGGTACGCGCTTATTTGTCACAGGGGACATATTTCTACTTTAACAACAACTGCATCAGAGTAATTGCAGCCATTCTTAATATGTAAATATTCAGGCAAATCAAAAGCATAAAGAATATTTATCCTAGCGCCTTCTTTATAAAGAAAAAAATCTTCTTTATCATTGAAATACATTCCCTCCTTGACCACACAGCCATTCTCCATCAAACAATTAAATGCATTTACCTCATCATCAAGATGATCATCCTGTCCAGAAAAAAAATGACGTCCAACAACACCAGAGACAAGCACCGTTGGAATTTCCCCATCCATTAAATGTTTTTTCCAACGCACCGAACCAAATGCACCAAAAGTTTTAAAATTATCATCTCCCTCATCCTCAAACAAATCCTCACGTCCACTATTCTTCTTCTCTCTCTCAAGAAAATCAAACAAAGAATATACAACCTTAAAACAATGCCCCTCATTCAAACCTTCAAAGTAACTCGTCATTTCCTCGAATCCCCTTCCCCAACCTTCTCAATCATTAGTATATTATCATTGAATATCTTTAAGCCAGGCCCAATCCCAAGCTGCGTATTCATAACACCAAGACCATTATTAATTTTCATTTCTTTAAAAGGATCATTCCTCTTAGGTTTAGCCTCCACCTTAAATCTAACGCTATTACTCCCCCACCCACTTCTCCCCTCCACCATATCGGGGAATTCGATAAAGGCTGCGGAATTTGCAAAATTTCCTATTTCTTGCAATTTTTCCGAAGTTCCTGGCTTTACTACTATTTTAAAAACATAACCTTCATATTTTTTTGCATAATCAAAAAATGGAGATAGTGATGTCTCTGTGGTGCCAGAAATACTTGAAGTCCTAACAAGGGGGGACGGGGTCAGGTCCGGTATTCAGACACACTCGCGCAATATCACGTCCGCTATAGCCACAGATACGAGGCAATGGCACGCGCTTATCTGTCACCGCTTTTACCATGTCTAACATCGCCGCCGCTTTTCACGTCTCAAGCAAGACAGTCAGTTCGGCCGTATCGGCATTTAATAAAGCGCAACTTACAGATCGCAACGGCCAAGGTTGAGCTCGTGTACGAATGGCGGACCTGACACCGCCCCCACCGCCACCGCCACCGCCACCGCCCCTGCCGGCTCTCCATGCATCAATTATTTTTTTAAAAACAAATTTCATTAATTATTAACACGCCAACCAAACCACCAAATCACCAAATCACCAAATCACCAAACCAAAGAAAATATCAGTTTTTCTTAACTACTCATAATTCGAATTAATAAATTCCTCCTCAGTCATTTTATCCGCACGGTATCCCTTTATGCAACCTATCACTTCCCCTTTATCTTTTATAATATACACACCAATCATCAATCCGGATGTTAGTAAATAATCAATCCTGGAAATTTTAATATAATCTTGGATTTCTATTAGCACATCATAAATTTCCTGCGTTTTCCCCAATACATACTCAACATAATTATTATTTTTTCGTCTTTTCACAGAACGGAAAAAACCTTCAGCAGCTCTAACATAATCACCAGCATTTATATCATGAACAAAATACTTTTCTATAACAGAATTTAATATTATGGACATTTCAATGGGTAGCGAACAAGGCAATTCAAATTCCATTGGATGCAATATTTCAATCATAATCTTCCTGACTTTATTATCGCTTAGTTGTTTTTAATGACGTCATCATATCCAGGGGGATGGGGTTAGGTTGAGCTAGTCCGTGCGTGACACCGGCCGTGCGGGCTCGAGCGACGCGCCAGTCGACCATTTGGCTCGCCAAAACTCGCTACGAAAGCGAATTGATCAGCACTTACTTAGGTGATCAATACGCTGCTGGTTGCAAGCATATTTCGAAGATCATCTAAACCACCTAGCTGGACTTCCCACAACCAAAGCTGACGATCGCCAACACGCCGCAAAGAAGAGAATGAATCTGCACGAATAATATCTTCCAAGGTCTGAGAAGCTGAAACCTGTGCATTTAATTGTGTATCATTTAGGACGTTTACTGGATACACATCTCGAATTTTTTGGAAGCGTACTTCAGGCAGTGACACATACCATTTATTTAAACGCTTTCGATCCTCAGCAGTCAGCTTTCCACCGTCCAGACCCAGGACATGGAATTCGGGTTTCTTTTCAATAAATTCAGAAAGAGCATACCCAAAATTCCAGTGCCTCAGACCAATACACGACATTAAAATTCTTTCAAAAATATCGCCGCCAAACTCCAAGAAGCGCTCTTCAATTGCCAAACAAAACAACGTCTCACCAATCTCTTCAACATAACTTAAAGAGGCCGAAGCAAAACTATCATAACCAGGCTCTGCGCTGCCTTCTGGATTTGCAACCAATGACATAACATGAATATCAGAGAAGCCAGATTTCAGCGCCTTTGTGTATACTCTTCCACCAATTTTTGTTAACTCGCCCTTATAACCTAAACCTTCGGCCGCAAAATATGTTGGTGCAATCCCGATACGATGGAAAATTGACGTAACTAAATCGTGGAATGCCTTCAAGCCATCAGCACCTGGAGCTGGAGTCGTGTAACTATAAAGTCCTATTGCAAATGCTTTCTCAGTCATTCAATTCTCTTATCATGGCTTTGGTGTGCGTGTAGGAACGACCACTTTTGGTGGAAGCGGCGTGAAGCCCTGTGCTCTGATCTGCGCATCCAAGGCGGCTCGCACCTGCCACCAGATTCTTCTAGGCGATGAGGCCTTCATTTCAGCACATCAGCAATCGCAGCGCACCGAGACGCCCAGAGATACGCCAAGGTCGCAGCGCTGCGCTGTCATGCTGTCATTAGAGCAGTTTCGGGCGCACTATAGCGACAGAGACGAGGCGATGGCACGCGCTTATCTATCGAGCGCTTTTACCATGTCCCATATCGCCGCCGCTTTTCACGTCTCGAGCAAGACAGTCAGTCGAGCCGTATCGGCATTTAATAAAGCGCAACTTGCAAAAAAAAGAGACGGCCAAAGCTGAGATCGTGTACAAATGGCGGACCTGACCCCGGGATCGTGACCCCGGGATCGACGGTTTGCCGCGTAACATTGTAACGACGCACCAGCTCGGCCTGCGACTCGGTCGATTCCCGTATTAGGCGGAAGGAAAGAGTGTACTCAAAACATGCCGAGCCTTGAATAGGGGGCCAGCTACGGATGGGGCCATAATCACACAAATCTAAATACTTAGATTATCGGAGAAACTCAATTTTTCATTATTTCACCCTCCCATTTTTTCAAAAGAGTAGAAAATTTTTCCCTGTCAGGATTTGAAAATGGGCACGCCGATATTGATCTAGACACTATGAGGAATAATTTTCTCCTCAATACCTCATCATCATTAAAGCCGCCCAAACCTGCAAGAGTTTGAAAGTATCCATCTCTATTTTTAATTATTTCAAAAAAATCATCCCCTCTTGAATCAGTCACACCAATTAATATTGCCTCATGAATTGGATTGATTAAATCCACCAATGAGAAATCATCAAAAAAACCTTCAAAGTCCGATCTAATTCGGCGTATTTTTTTTAAAAATTGAGGGTTTTTTGCTGCAAAACTGAGAGAAATTTTCATATCACTAATGGTTTACTGGGTTATACGGAGGGCGTTTTCCGAAAGTTTTAGTATAGGTTTGTATATATTTTAACTCAAGCTCCTTTGCATTTTTCTTCCCCTCTACCGTACGCAATAAATCGACATCTAGTGCTATATCTTTTTTCGCGAAAACACGCTGATGCTCTGTAAACCGTGTAAGGTAGTCACGACCTGTTTCCCCGAAGTGAAGTAACTCTCCCGATTTTGCATCCCGAATTACATAAACATCATGTGGGCCAGACGCCGATAAACTATTTCCGTGAACACCATCTAAACTATTTGACCATTTCGCATATCCACTTTGATAGCCACCTGAAACCCCACCATACTGTCGCTGAGTTGCCGGCACCCATTCCTGCAGTGTCATTTTTCCACCATTTTGCTGATACGAGCGCCAAGCATCCAATCGAGCAGTTAATCGGGGGGAGATATCTGAAACTGCATTCGTGGAACCTTGATTGGAAATGGAGTCTGCACTTGAATACTTTCCATTATTTAACCTTCCATCGGAATTTGATGAGAAAAATGGATCTTGATTCCCGCCATTTTTTATATCTCGATTCTTCCCCTCATTAACAACATTAATTTTATTATTAGAGTTTTCATTCTTGGTTTTTGGAGATATGCCCTGTGGGTCCATTAACATCCCCCCCAACAACCAAGCATCCTCCCGGGACATTTCTGAGAAAGATTTTTGCAGAGTATCTGAAATTCTCTCGTTCTGCACCTGCAACGTCTTTAAATTATACTGCATTGATATGGCCATATCACCTGCAACATATGCAATTTTTGCTAAACCTCTATAATAACTAGAGGTTTCGTTACCGACCATTTCCCCTATTGTTTCAACAGCTTTGGCGAGAGTTTTTTTACTCTCCATTTTATAAGGAGCACCAACTTCAGTTCGCCCCAATCGCTCAATCTCAGCATTTGCAGATCTTACGTCATAACGCAAATTTTGACACTTCTCACTATTATCTCCACTACATGCAGCCAGCTGTACATCCCTTTCCATACTCTTCGCCTGCAACTGCTTTTCTCGTTCCTTATCACAGCCACTCCCTTTCGGGTCCTTCGAGCATGCTTTTGATATGACACTAAGTTCGAGAATTTCTTTGTGTTTCAGATAATTATTCGCCACCTCATTTGCCGCAGTAGCCGCTCCCGTTGCCCCACCAGCTGCGGCACCCACCGCAGCGCCCGCCGCCAGCGTCAACGCATCACGCAGCGTTTCAGGCATATCAAGTTGCTTCAACTCCTTAGCGATTCTATCTGTCGACAACGCCGCCGCGCCTGCGCCCAAAGCACCATTGGCGCCGCCGGCAAGCCCGCCAATCGCCGCGTGCAAGGCAACCCGCGCAAGTCCATCCTCTTTCCAGTTCTTGGTTAGCTCATCACTTTGGCGCATTAGCTCTGCGCTTCTTTCAGGATCGGTTTCACGGAGATTATGTGCTTTAGCTGCCAATACTTCCGCCTCTTTCAGCTTGTCGGAAGCATAAGTCCCCAGCTTCTCAGCAGCAGCTGCCGCAAACGCCGCAGTCACATCCATCGTCGCCTGCAGCGCGGCCTTGTCAAAATTATTGCCGATCTTGCCGCTAGAATCCACTCCAGTCGTCACGTCTCGGTTCACACCGGCAATAGCTTCGTCCACGCCCTTGCCCGTCGCCGTGCGCTGAGCCGCATCGTCGGTGATGACGATTGTGCCGCCGCTAATGCCGCTGCGGGTCGTGCTGGTGGAATTTTCACTGAGGGAAACGATAGCTGGCAGGCCCACTGTAGTAGCATCTTTTTTGCCAGCGATATCCGTCAGGTTCTCATTTCGTGTGCCCGTGCCTGCAAAGGACATGCCACCCGACACCCCCACACTGCTACCCTTCGATATCGCATGATTGGCAATATCGCTGTGCGTCAAGGTCGACGTAATCAGGCTGCTGTGCAGCTTACCCGACTCCGTGGCACTGATGACGGCGCCCTTCAAGTCCGTATTGCCGCCCACCTTGATCTGGAAGCCGCCGTCGCCAGCCTTGAAGCCGCTTTGCTCCTGCACGCTGGCGTAGTCGTTGTGCATATTGCTCTGGCTATAACTGCCGCTGACGCTGGCGCCAAAGCCGACGGTACCGCTGGCGGAGATGCTCTGGCTCTTGCTGTCGAACTTGGCCGTGTCCTGCAGGCTTTCCAGGTTCAGGTTGCCCTTGATGTCGGCAATCACCTGGTTGGCGCTGGCCACGGCGCCCTTGATATTGGTGTCGCCGCCGCTTGTGATGATCAGCTTGTCGCCCGCATTCACATGCGTATTGAGCTGCGTCGTGCCATCGCCGTCCTCATGCCCCTTGCTGCCGCTGACGCTGGCCGTGAAGCCGAACGAGGTGCCCTTGGTGCTGACGATGGCTTGCACGCCCACCGATGCACTCATGCTTGAGCTCTTGCTGTGCTGGCTTTCCGTATCCTGCGCGGCCAGCAGATTGACGTTGTTGTCGGCATGCAGGCGGATATCGTTCTTCGCGTTCAGGTCGCTGCCCAGGATGGTGATATTGCTATCCTTGCCGCCACCCGTGGCCGTGATGTTGATATTGTTGCCCGTCAACACGCTGCCGCTGTGCGTGGTGCTCGCCGTCGTTTGCGTCTGCTGGCTTTCCGAATGGCCCGCCGTCAGGCTGATGCTGATGCTTGGTCCGCCTTCCTTCATCATGTCCTTGGCCGCGGCGTTCGCCGCCATGGCCGTGGTCGCCGCAGCCATGGCCGTCACCCGGCTGTTCTTCGCCGTGCTGGCTGCCGTGCTCATGGTTTGCAAGGTCTGGATGGCGCTCACCACGCTGCCGCCCAAGGCGACGGTAAAGCCATCCTGCGTGGTCTTGGTCTCGAATTTCCCCTTATCACTATCTTGTCCCGGCGTAATTTTCACGCTGGTGCCCGCCAGGTTCAGGTCAGTGGCCGCGACAATATCGCTGCCGCCGATCTTCAGGTCCTTGCCTGCAACGATGGTCAAGGCGCCGCTGGTTGAACCCACGGTGCTGCGCGCCTGGCCGCTCTGGATGACGGCGTCACGCTCCTGGTCGGTAGTCGTGGTGCGCGTGCCATAGCTGAAGCCAAAGCCGCCACCGCTCATGAAGCCGCTTTCCTTGACGTCGCGGTGGTGCAGTTCCTTGCTCGTTTCGCTTGCCGCGGCTATGCTGATATCGTTCTTCGCCAGCAAACTGGCGGAGCCATCGCTGAGAATTTGCGCGCCCGTAAGCTTGATGTCGTTGCCTGCAGCAAACGCCACCGTAGCGCCGCCAAAAGCACTGCCGGCCGAGGTACCCAGGTCCAGCATGTCGCGCGTGGTGATGGTCTTCTTGTTCAGGAAACCCTTGCCGGTCTGTACATGTCCCTCGTCGACGGTAAGCTGGTTCGTGCCAGCGCTCAGCACGATGTCATGGCCCGCCGTCACAGACAGGTCCACGCCTGCCTGCACATCGGCTGCCCGGGCAGTCAGATCGTTGCCGGCCTGCAGCACAATGCTGCCACTGCCCTGGATCTGGCTACCCACCTCGGTACTGCTGCTGTCCTTGCGGTAGTTTTTCGCATCCCAGCTCAGGCTGCTGCTGCTGGCCGTCGTCAAGGTTCCCAGGTTGATGTCGCGGCCGGCGTTGACGATGGTCTGGCCATCCTTGCCGGCATTGCCGATGACCCCGGCAAGCATGCTCACGTCGCGGCCCGCAGACACCACCAGCGTTCCGCCGCCACTGCTGCCATCACCGGTCACGTACAGCCCCGCCACCCGGTCGATATCCGTGCGGCTGAAACTGTTGCCTCCAGCGCTGCTGCTGGCACTTTGCGTGGTACTGGCAATATGGATGTCGCGCCCGGCGGTAGCGATCAACTCGCTGTTGGCCGAGATCGTGCCGCCGATATTGTTCAGATCGTTCCTTGCGGCCACGGCGACGGCGTCGCCGTTCAGGCGGCCACCCATGTTTTCCACATTGTCCGCGGTCAGCTTGACAACACTGCGCCCGGCAATCGTGCCACTGTTGGTCAGGTCGCCCGACAGATTGATATTGATGTCCTTGCCGGCGAGCAGTGCTCCGCTACCGTCCAGGTCTCCTTCACGCAGGCGCAGATAAATTTGCGGTACCAGCGCTTTCTGCACCGAGCCATCTGGCAGCGCCACGTCGCGTTCGACCAGCCAGACAATATCGCTCGTCAGCGCTGCCATTTGCTCGGCCGTCAATGCAACACCAGGATGCAGATCGTAATTCTTCGCATATGCCACGCCGGCGTCCATCAAGGCACGGTATTGCTGCTCGTCGTTCGTGTAGTCGCCGACAAAGCGCTGCCCCGTCAACTGCGCCACCTGTTCGCGGATCAGCTTTTGTTCATAGAAGCCGTCGCCCAGGCGTTTTTGCGTCACCGACGGGTCCACCTTGACCTGATTGAGCAGATAGTCGGAACCTGTCCATTCGCGGAAATTGGCAAAGCGCGGATCCGTCTCGACCAGGTAACGCGACGACAACGACGGCAAGGTGCGGAACAGGCTTGCATTGGGCAAGGCCGTTGACGGGCTGCTGGTGCGCACGAACTGCGCCCGGCCGGAAGCGTCCGTAAGCGCCACTTGCGCAATGCCGGGCAGGCGTGTCTGGCCCGGTACGCCACCCAGGCCGGCAGCCTGCGCGGCGGTGCCGGATGCATTGCCGATGCTGGTGCTGCCCGCCGGCGCCAGGCTGGCCTGGCCGTGTGCATCCGCCCCCGTCACGCGCCCCACCTGCATGTCGGCGGGCAGCACGCCCAGTGTCGCTTCCGTGACGCCGGCCCCGCGCGCCGCACCCGGCACGCCACCGACGCCGGTCGCCGCGGAAACGCCTCCGGAGGCATTGCCGATGCTAGTCGTGCTCCCGGACGCCAGGCTGACCTGGTCAAGCTGATTCGAACCTGTCACGGTGGCGGCAAGCGCGCCGGCGACCGTACGAACGAATCCCCCCTGGCCGGCCTGGCCGAGGCGATCCGTGCCAGTAGTTGAAGCTGTACCGCCGACATGCTGCACCTCTTGGGCCATGGCACCCGTTGCCGCCGTGCCAAGCGCAATGGCGCTCGGGTAAGCACCAGTCGGGCCATTGCCTTGTTGAACCGCATCGACTGCGCTCCCGGAGACGCTGCCGACAGTGCCGCCCAGGCCGGCCCCCGCCACCCGCGTCGTTCCGTTCGGCCCACTGCCGCCGCTGGCCGCGCCGGCCTGACGGCCTGCCGCATTGTCAACCCCGGCCAGGCCTGCCAGCACGCTGACAATGGCCTTGCCCTGCACTTGCGCGCTGGCCGCGCCGGCCGCGCTGGTGGATGCATTGACGCCGCCAGTAGCGGCGCCGGACAAGCTGATGCCGCTGCCCTGCGGCGTGGCAAACTGTTCTTCCCGCGCAATGTTAAGAGTGATGCTCTCGGTTTTCTCGGCCCCGGTAAAAGCCGCCGGTTTTCCAATGCTGGTACTATCGCGCCCTTTTTTGAACTTTCGCTTGTATAGGGTCGCCGTACCTTTGTCAGTACTGATTTTCTGTCCCTGCGTCTGTCCATTCCTGATGCGGCTGCCATGCATGTCCAGCAGCCCGCCCGCGATGATATGGCTGTCTTCGTTGGCAACCAGGTCGGCACTGATGGAGATATTGCCGCCAGCAATGATGCGCCCGGGGTCGGAACTGACGATCTCGCTCTGGCGCGAAGTACGCGTGGTCTTGTAGAGCGTCCACACTTCATACGTGCCATCTGGCGTGCGCAGATGCAGCGACTCATCATCATATGTCTCCACGCCCGGCGTGCCGGCGACATAGCGTTTCGCCGCGCCGGCGCCCTGGTACTCGGTCACGGACTCCTGTTTCGTTGATGAGGACATTTTCATCTGAATATGCTTATTCAGATTATTGATCTGGGCAGCGCTCATGCTCAGGCTGCCCAACGCTTCGATGGTGGCGCTGGCGTTATTCAAGACCGCCGTGCGCCCGGTCGCCTGGCGATTGCCGTCAATACTGCCGCCGATAGACAGGCTGTTGGCGCTGAAAATCAGCGCGTGTTCGAAGTTATTGATGGTTTGTGCGCCAATCTGCAGGTCGTTGCGCGCAGCGATGGTCGCGGCAACACCATTTTCCACATCATTGTTCAGGGTCCCGGCACCAATGCTGAGCTGATCACCATAGATGCGTCCGGTGCCAATGTTATGAATGATGTTTGCATTAATCTCAGTGGCAACACCGTCGATCACGCCCCGATTCACCAGCAGACCGCCGGCACTGAGGCGTGTGATGGTCGCGCTGATGTCACCGTAGGCCGTGTTATCGATGTTGGAATTGGTACGCAGGGTCAATGTGCCGCCCGCACGCACTTTGCCCATGTTCAGGAATTGACCACCGGTGGCGATGCCAAGGTTGCGGTTGGCGACGAGCTCCGCACCGGCGCCATGGCTATAGCCACCGCTCAGATCGAGGTTCATGTCCAGCTGCGACAACAGGCGTCCATCGCCCGTCAGACTGGCGGCACGCACATCGGCCAGCGCGCCGGCAATCACCGTCCCTCCCGTATTGATGATGGCAAGGCTGCGGTTCGCCGCCAGATCGGCCACGCTCAGCGCCCTGCCGGCGCTGGCCAGACCTTGTGTATTATCAAAAACACCTGAGCCGACGATATCCAGATTGCCATCGGTGCGCAACGCTCCCGCCCGGTTGCTCAGCGAGCCCGTCGTCAGGATGGCGTTAATCGCCTCGATACCCTGGTTACTGCCTTGCGTCGTGCTGTTGTCGATCGTGCCCGCCGTCAGGCTGACCGTGGCGCCGGAGCGTATCAATCCATTCCGGTTGTCGATGCCGCCGGGAGTAGCGAACGACAGCTTGCCCACCACCTGTATCTGGCCATTCTGGTTATCGAGGCCAGCGCCAGACAACGCCAGGCTGGATTGGCCGACGATCTGCCCACCCGCATTGTTGATCAAACCGGTGGTGCCGCTGATCGCCCCTGCCGCACCGAAATAACCTGCCGTGTTGTTCCAGCTGCCTATCGACAGAACGGCGTCGCCACCGCTGACGATGCCGCCGGCATTGCCCTGGTTGCGCGCAGCATAGGCGCCCGCGCTACCGTTGCTCAGGACCTGGCCGCGCGTGTCGATGCGCATGCCTGCGCCAGACTGCAACAGGCCGCCGTCATTCGTCAACGGGCCGGAGTACACGCTCAGCGTCTCGCTGGCGGCGATGGTGCCCAGATGGTTATCCAGCGCCCATAGGCCCGTATCGATCCGGATATTCTTGCCAACAATCATACCGGCGGCGCCTTGTCCGGCAGCGACCGTATTGCTCAAGTCAGCACTCCGAAGCGTGATGTCGCCAACGGCCTGCAGCGTGCCGCCGTCGTTTTTCAAGACGCCGCCGCTGATGATATTCAAGTTACCTGCCACTGTGGCAACCTTACCGCCGGTATTGTCCAGGAACCCAGCCGCCAGTTCGACGTTACCCGTCGCGGCCAGCAAGCCGGCCTCGTTGCGCAGCACCTGGGCCGCGCTGGCGTGCAGCGTACCGCCAGCCGTCAGTTTGCCGCCCTGGTTCAACAGCTCGCCCACCGCCGCCGTGAAATTGCCGCCGGCTGCGATCACGCCACTCTTGCTGTTGTCCAGCGTGCCGCCACCGCGAATATCCAGGCTGCCGCTGCCAGCCGCCTGCAGCGTGCCGCCCTGGTTATTCAAGGAGTAGGCAGCGATGCTGGTGCTGCCATTGCTGGCGATCGTGCCGCCGCGGTTATCCAGGCTCTGGCTGGCGCCGATAGCGGTCTGTCCGAGGCCGAGTTGGGTAATATTTCCTTGACGATTGTCGAGCGTATCGGATGAGATCGTTACCTGCTGCGCGATGGTGCTGGCATTGCGATGGTCAAGCGCCGCCGCGGTCATGTCCAGACTGCCATTCGAGGTGATCTGGCCCCGCTGGCCGCTGATCTGGCCTGCATGCATCGTCAATGTTCCGCTACCCGCATGTTCGATCTTGCCGTCCGTATTTGCCAGCACGCCAGCGTTCAGGTTCAAACTGACGCTGTTGACGGCGATGCGTCCGCTCGTATTATCGAGTACGCCGCCGGGCGAAGTAAGGTTGAGCGAACTGGCGCCACTGCCCGTCTGGATGATGCTGCCCTGCACATTGCCCAGGTTCGCCACTTGCACGGTCAATTGACCTGCGCTGACCTGGCCGCGGCCGTTCTCCCAACGCTGGCCATAGTGATTGGCGGCATGGACTTCGAGTGTGCCAGGGGTCGTTACCACGGCGCCGCTGGTGGAGACGTCACCCGCGCTCGCGTTCAGCGCGATGTTCGACGCACTGGTTTGGCTGCCCGCCACATCCACCGTAGCACCGCTGAAAACCATGTTGCCCGCAGCCAGATTCTGACCGGAGGCGCGCAAGGCCTGGGCCGTCGTCACGTTCAGGTTGCCTGCGGCCAACAAACTGCCATCGGCCTTGACGCCCGCAGCCAGCAGACTCGACGCGGAACCGGTCAGACTGCCTGCATTGATCGTGTTGTGTCCTTGCGCCAGAATAGTGCCAGTATTGCTGACATCGCCCGAGGCACGCAGAGTCTGGTTGGCACCAGCATACAGGCTGCCGCTGTTGACGACGTTGGCGGCAACCATATTCAGGTCGATACTGGCAAACACCTTGCCGCCATTATTGTTCAGGTCGCCGATAACCAGCTCCGCATTGCCATCGAGCGCCTGGATCTGGCCGCGCGTATTATCCACTGCACCACCGCGCAGTGTCAGCTTGCGCCCACCCAGAATATTTCCCTCAGTATTGTTCAAAGCCGTACTAGCGTTCACACCGAGATTCTGTGCCGAAACAAGACGGCCATGGTCGTTGAGCAGGGTCGCCGTTTCGACCTGCACATCGCCATTGCCCTCGATCTTGCCGCCGCTGTTGTCCAGACTACGCGTGGCAACGATGCTCGCCAGGTCGGTTCCTAACTGGATGATCTCGCCCTGACGATTGTCCAGGGCACCGCTCGTCACCGTCAGCTGGCGCGCAATGGTGCTGGCATTGCGGTGATCGATGTAATCGGCCGCCACTTGCAGCGCGCCATTACCCGTGAGCTGGCCACGCTGGCCGTAAAGATTCGTGGCGCGGATATCCAGCAAGCCCTTGCCCGCATGTTCGATCTTGCCATCGATATTCGTCAGGTCGCCCGCCTGCAGGCGCAGATTGGCGCTGTTGACGGCGATGCGCCCGCCGGTGTTATCCAGCTTGCCCGTCTCGATGACCGTGTCGCCCGTGCCCGTCTGTATCAATGTACCCTTGGTATTGTCCAGATTGGCAACGCGCAAGGCCAGCTGCCCGGCGCTCAGGCTGCCGCTTTGGTTCACCAATGCCTGCCCATTGGCGGCATTCGCCGTGATGGCCAGCAAGCCATTCGTCGATACGATGGCCTTGCTGGTCGTCACATTGCCCGCCAAGGCCGTCAAGCCGACATTGGCTGCGCTGGTCTGGCTGCCGCCCACGTCGACCGACCCGCCCGTCAATTGCAACTGGCCCGCCGCCATGTTCTGGCCGCCAGCTTGCAAGGCGCCGGCCGTTTTCACCGTCAAATCGCCAGCCGAGGCAAAGCTGCCATCGGCGCGCATGCCTGCCGCCAGCAATCCATTACCGCCCAGGCTGCCCGCCATGATCGCCGTATTGCCCAGGGCCGCCAGCGAGCCGGTATTGCTGAGCAAACCACCGATCTCCAGGGTCTGATTGCGGCCCGCGTACAGCACGCCAGCGTTGAGGACGTCGCCGCTGACCTTGGCCGTGATATCCGTGCCTGCGCCGAGTGTGCCTTGTACGTTGCGCACGCTGGCCGCATCCAGGCTCAAGGCACCCGTGCCTGCCTGCAGCAGGCCGCGCGTATTGTCGATGGCGCCGCCCAGGTGCAGATCGGTCGCCGCCGCGATCACGCCGTCGGTATTGACGAGTGCGCCAGTGCTGACGATGTCGGCGGACGTTGCCGAGGTGATTTTGCCCTTGGTATTGTCCAGGCTGCCGGTCTGCAGCGACAACACGCCGTTGCCGGCCATCTCCCCATTCGTATTATCGAGCTGGCCAGTGACGGCCACCGTCATACCGCCCGCGCCCGTCTGCAGCAAATGGCCACCCCGGTTGCTCAAGCTGTCAGCCTGCACGCTCAGGGACCGCCCCGTGGTGGTGGCGTTGGCATGGTCAAACAGGCCGGCCTTGAGATCGACGGCGCCATTGCCGATGATGCCTCCCCCGGCGCCCTGCAAGCTGGCCGCCGTGATGGCCAGGGTACCTGCACCCGCATGCTCGATCTTGCCGCCCGCATTCGTCAAGCTGGCCGCGCCCAAGATCAAATTATTACTATTGACGGCGATGCGTCCCACGCTATTGTCCAGTTTGCCCGTCTGGATGACTGTATCGCCCGTGCCCGTCTGGATCACGGTGCCCTTGGTGTTATCCAGGTGACCCACGTGCAGGTCAAGCTGGCCGGCACTGAGTTGCCCTTCCGTATTGCGCAAGGTATCGTGCGCGCGGACCGTCAGCGTGCCCGGCGTGCTCACCACGGCCTTGGCGGCCAACACATCGCCGCTCGTCGCGGCCAGGCTGATCTGCGTTGCACCGGTCTGGCTGCCCGTGATATCCACATTGGCGCCCGACAGGTTCGCCGCGCCGGCCGCCAGGTTCTGGCCATGTGCGGCCAGCGTGTGCGCGGTATTGATCGTCAAGTCACCAACCGTGCCCAGCTTGCCATCGGCCTGCATGCCTGCACCGATCAAGCTGCTTGCACTGCTATCGAGGCTATTGGCCGTAAGACTGGTATTGCCTTGCGCCGCAATCACACCCGTATTGGCGACGCCGCCGCTGGCGGTAATGGATTGATTCCCGGCAGCATACATGCTGCCCGTGTTATTCAAGCTGGAAAGCGTGGCGTTCAAGTTGGCGCCTGCAAACACGCTGCCAGCAGTGTTGTGGAGCTTGCCGACGTTCAGGGTCGCGTTACCGGCAACGGCTTGCAATTGCCCCTTGGTATTGTCGATGTCACCACCGTTCAAGACCAAGTGACGCCCGGCCGCCACCGTGCCTTCCGTATTGTCCAGGCTTCCCGCTTTCAATTCGACATCTTGCGCCGCCACGACGCGGCCCGTATTGTTCAGCAAGGCGCCAGCTTTCACCAATGCATCGCCATTGCTCTCGATCTTGCCGCCCGTATTGTCCAGCTGCCCGGTGGCAGTCACCGTCAGCATGCCCGCGCCCGTCTGCGCCAGACTGCCGGCGCGATTATCCAGACTGCCGGCGTTGACGGTCATCTGATTCGCCACCGTCGTCGCATTGCGGTGATCGAAGGCGACTGCCGTGATGTCGAGCTTGCCATTGCCCGTGATCTTGCCGAACTGGTTGTTGAACTGGCCCGCGTTGATGGCCAGGATGCCCGCACCTGCATGCTCCAGCTTGCCGTTAAGGTTCGTCAACACCGTCGCGTTCAGGGCCAGGTTATTACTGTTGACGGCGATGCGGCCGGCCGTGTTGTCCAGCTTACCGGTGGTAATCACGGTATCGCCTGTGCCCGTCTGCACGATGTCGCCGCTGGCGTTGTCCAGATTCGCCACATTCAACTGCAATTGGCCCGCCACCAGCTGGCCCTGGCTATTCACCAACGCCTGGGCATTATTGGCATTGGCGGTGATGGCCAGCACGTTGCTGGCGGAAATGACTGCCTTGTTCGTCAGTACGTCGCCGCTGCGCGCGGTGATGGCGATATTGCCGGCGCCCGTTTGGCTGGCCGACAGATCCACGCTGGAACCCATTAGCACGGCGCTGCCCGCGGCCAGGTTCTGCCCGTTCGCTTGCAGCACGCCATCCGCGTTGACGGTCAGATTGCCTGCCGTACCCAGGCTGCCATCCGCTTTCATGCCGGCACCCAGCAAGCCGCTGCTGGTGACGCTGCCAGCGGAGATCGTTGTGTGATTGGCGGCGGCGATGGAAGCCGTGTTGTTCAGCAGACCGCCCACGGTCAGCTGCTGGTCGCGGCCCGCATACAGCAAGCCGGAGTTGTTCAGATCCCCGCCGACCTTGGCCGCCAGGTCCGTGCCCGCG
>NZ_JACYMK010000021.1:0-22115 GCF_020858135.1 Janthinobacterium sp. FW305-128
CAGGACCGTGAAACAACTTTGCGCCGATGATAGTGCTGCAACCAGTGTGAAAGTAGGTTATCGTCAGGCTTGTTATTTGAAGCAACAGCCTTTGGCTGTGGTTTCTTGAGAAAAACCCGATCAGCAATGGTCGGGTTTTTTTTCGTCTGACGGTTTTAGCGTTCGCCCCAAGCGAAGGCTGGGGTCAGACCCCCATCGGCGATAGCACAAGCCCCTGAGTTTGCGGCATGGAGGGTCTGACCCCGGCTGTTCATCAGCTGCCAATGCAACAGACGAAAAAAAGCAGCGCTGTGCGCTGCCTCTGTTATCTAATACTGTCCCATTCCAGGTCAAAGCGAGCCAGGAATTTCTTGAGCCGGTCCGCATCATTCGGTTTCGCCTTTGCCTCGCGCGAAACGGCATACAGCTTGCGGCCCGCATCGGACAGGCTGTTGGATTGTCGGCACACCTGGATGACTGCCTGCAGCTGCAGCGCATCGAACAGATCGAGTTGCGCTGCCGCCTGCTCTCCCATCAGCTCTGCCAGGTCCACTTCCGGACGACCGGTTCGCCCATCATGATGCTGCCACATCCGGTTCAGGCGCCTGATCTCTTCGTCGACCACACTATCCGTGATGCGGCCCGCTTCCGACAGCGTGGCAAGGCGCGTGACTGCGGCGGAGAGGTCGCGGAAATTGCCGCTCCAGCGGGCCGATGGCGAGCTGGCAAAGCGCATGAAGCGCTCGCGCGCCTCCTTGTTGAAGCGCACTCTTTCGCCCGTCTCCGCACCGTACTGCGCCAGCAGGTAGTCCAGGTTCGGCTCAATATCCTCGGCTCGCTGCGCCAGACCTGGTAATTCGTACGTCCACAGGTTGATGCGCGCATACAGGTCTTCGCGGAAGCGGCCGGCCGCCACCTCCTTGCCCAGGTCGCGGTTGGTGCCGGCGATCAGCTGGAAGTCGCTTTGCACCTCCGTATCCGCACCAACAGGAAAGAAGCGTTTTTCTTCGATGGCTTTCAGCAACATCGCCTGTTCATCGAGTCCCAGTTCGCCGATTTCATCGAGAAACAGCAAGCCCTTGTGCGCGCTGCGCAGCAAGCCTGGCCGGTCCGCACCGGCGCCCGTGAATGCCCCCTTGATATGACCGAACAAGGTAGAGGCTGCGCCATCGCCATGCAGGGTGGCGCAATTGAGGTCGATGAATTTGCCGTCGATCTGATGGCGCGATTTTTTCAGTTCATACACGCGGCGCGCAAGAAAGGACTTGCCGGCACCGGTAGGTCCCATCAGCAGCATGGGCGCGCGCGACTTGATGGCGACGCGCTCGATTTCCTCGATCATGCTGTTGAACTTCGCATTGCGCGTGGCGATGCCGGACTTCAGGAAGGCCACGCCCTCGGCCTGTTCGCGCGTAAAACGCTGCGCGATCTGGTCGTAGCGCGACAGATCGAGGTCGATCAGCGCGTAGCTGCCTGGATTGCCGATGGCCTGGCGCTTCGGTGGCGACGTCTGCACGAGGCGGCCGGGAAAATAGCGCGCTTCCGTCATCAGGAACATGCAGATTTGCGCCACGTGGCTGCCGGTGGTGATGTGGATCCAGTACTCCTCCTTGTCCGGATCGAAGGCGTAGCTGTTGGCAAAATCGTAGAGCGCGCCATACACGTCTTCAAAATCCCAGGCATCGCTGATGGGCAGTTCATGGGCGACCAGCCTTGTTTCAGGCGAGACGCTGGCGATGTCCTGCGATACCTGGCGCACCAGGTTATCGAACTGCCTGCCTGCATACAGCAGCTCGAAACGGTCGATGATCTTGTCCTCATGCTGGGTCAGGGCGATGCTGGGGCGCCACTTTTCCCAGCGTGCCGCTCCCCTGCCATTGTCGAGCTGCGTGCCGAGAAAGCCGATGACGACGATACGTTTTGCTTGCATAGTTGGGATAAATATTTATCTTAAAAGATAATTGTATTCCAAATCACCGTGGCAGGGATATTTTCAACGCACAGCTTACGTGAAAATATTATTTAATGAAATCAATGGTTTATGGAAATGTTTGAGGAAATATTGAAAGCTGGCACGGCGTTTGCAATAGAGGAGATACCAACGAGATAAACGTAGAGAGCAGAGAGGAACGAAAAATGGCCAACGCCCAGCTATTCCAGAGCGCACAACAGACCGCGACCGTGCCAGCGGCACTGGCACGCAATGCCGAAGGCGCGCCGGCCTACGCGTTGACGCCCCGGCATCAACTGGCGCAATATGCGGCCACCGGTTGCCTGAACACGACGTTCTATGCCAGCGCCGAAGCGCAGCTGGCGATGGTACTGGAACTGTGCAAGGCGGTCGAACCAGCCTTCATCGCACAAACGGCCGTGTACTGCCGCGAACGGGGCTACATGAAAGACATGCCGGCCTTGCTAGTGGCCGTGCTGGCGGGGCAGGGTGCTGCAGAATTTACGCAGGCCTTCCAGCGTGTGATTAACAACGGCAAGATGCTGCGCAATTTCGTGCAGATCATGCGTTCGGGCGCCGTGGGCCGCAAGTCGCTGGGATCGCGTCCGAAAAAGCTGGTACAGGCATGGTTGAACAACGCATCCGAGCAGGCCTTGCTGGCCGCTGCCGTGGGCAATGCGCCGTCGCTGGCCGACGTGGTGAAAATGGTGCATCCGAAACCGCAGGCAGCGTGGCGGGAGGCATTCTTTGCCTGGCTGATCGGCAAGGAATATACACGCGATGCCTTGCCGCCGGCGCTGGCCGCGTTCGAGGCATACAAGGCCGATCCTTCGCAGCCGATACCGGCAGTGCCGTTCCAGATGCTGACGGCGCTGCCCTTGAGCGCGCAGGATTGGGCGCAGATCGCCCGCCAGGGCAGCTGGCAGATGGTGCGCATGAATCTGAATACCTTTGCCCGCCATGGCGTGTACGCGATTGATGGCATGCCGGAACTGATCGCCGCCAAGCTGCGCGATCCCGAAGCGATCGCCAGCTCGCGCGTGTTTCCCTACCAACTGATGTCGGCGTACATGGCCGCCGGCGACAAGGTACCGCGCATCGTGCATGCAGCGCTGGAGCAGGCGCTGGAAATATCGCTGGCGAACGTGCCGCGGATCGCGGGCAAGGTGGTGGTGTGTCCTGACGTTTCCGGCTCGATGGCCTCGCCCGTTAGCGGTTTTCGCGGCAGCGCCACCTCGAACGTGCGCTGCATCGACGTGGCGGCTCTGGTGGCGGCAGCCATGCTGCGCAAGAATCCGGACGCCGTGGTGCTGCCGTTCGAGCACAACGTGGTGCAGTGCGCACTTGGCGCCGATGACAGCGTAATGGCGAATGCGGCCAGGCTGGCGGCCATCGGCGGTGGCGGCACCAATTGCAGCGCACCCCTGCTGCGCATGAACAGCAGGAAGGAGCTGGCCGACCTGGTGATCTATGTGTCTGATAACGAATCGTGGATCGACGCGAAGCGCAGCGGCGCCACGGCGACGATGGGACAGTGGACGGTTTTCAAGCAGCGCAATCCGCAGGCAAAGCTGGTGTGCATCGATATTTCGCCGCATGCCACGACACAGGCGATGGAGCGCGAGGATATCCTGAATATCGGCGGTTTTTCCGACGACGTCTTCAAGATCATCGCCGCCTTTGCCGTCGGTCAGCTGGACCCGGCCCACTGGGTGGGAGAAATCGCCGCCATCGATATCGCGGCGCCAGCGTGTTGAAGTAAAGCGCACGAATGCGGACAAGACTACATAAGAAACGTCCTGTCCAGGCTTGTCATGCGCCGCAGTACCCCGAATGCCGACAGGATTACATCGATCAGCCGCGTCAAACCGGCCTGCCAGGCACATTGCGCCTGGCAGAAAATCCTGTCCCCCCTTGTCGGGTTGTCGTACTGATGAATGCCGGTGGAACTACATCCAGAGCCGATGCGTCGGCAATGTTTCACCAATCCTTGTCATCACCCCCTATACAATAGAAGAAGAGCATAGCGATGAAAAACGAAGAATACGAAGTTCTGCATACCGAAGGCAGCCGTCCCGTGAAAATGTGGACGCGTGGCGTGCCTGTCGAAGAAGCGGCCAAAAAACAATTGCGCAACACGGCGACCCTGCCGTTCATCTACAAGCATATCGCCGTCATGCCCGACGTCCACCTGGGTAAAGGGTCGACCATCGGCAGCGTGATCCCCACCCTGGGCGCCGTGATTCCGGCAGCCGTGGGCGTCGATATCGGTTGCGGCATGATGGCGGCGAAAACCACGCTGACGGCAAATGATTTGCCCGATAACCTGGGGCCGCTGCGCAGCGCCATCGAGCGCGCCATTCCGCACGGGATGTCGCCGAAGACGCGCGGTCACCGCGGCCGCGACGAGGGTTCCTGGCAGACGCCGCCCTCGGTAGTCGATGCCGCGTGGCTGCAGCTGAAGGATGAATTCGACGCCATCTGCCTGAAAACGCCCAAGCTGAAGAACACGAATAACTATCGTCACCTGGGAACTTTGGGCAGCGGTAACCACTTCGTCGAAGTCTGTCTCGATGAACAGGGTTCTGTATGGTTCATGCTGCATTCTGGTTCGCGCGGCGTGGGCAATGCCATCGGTACGCATTTCATCGAACTGGCCAAGCAGGATATGCGTACCCATTTTATTAACCTGCCCGACCAGGACCTCGCCTATCTGGCCGAAGGCACGCGGCATTACGACGATTACGTGGAAGCGGTGGGCTGGGCCCAGCGTTTCGCGCGCAACAACCGCGAAGTGATGATGCAAAACCTGATCGCGGCCGTGCGCACGGTCATCCATAAGCCGTTCCAGACGCATGTGGAAGCCGTCAACTGCCACCATAACTATGTGCAGAAGGAGCACCACTTCGGCAAGGACGTACTGGTCACGCGCAAGGGCGCCGTCTCGGCCCGCGCCGGCGAACTGGGGATCATTCCCGGTTCCATGGGCGCGAAGAGTTTTATCGTGCGCGGCAAGGGTAATGCGGACAGTTTCCATAGCTGCAGCCACGGTGCGGGACGGACGATGAGCCGTACGGAAGCGAAGCGGCGCTTCAACCTGGACGACCAGATCCGCGCCACGCAAGGCGTGGAATGCCGCAAGGATGAAAACGTGATTGATGAAATTCCAATGGCCTACAAGGATATCGATGCGGTGATGCTGGCACAGCGCGAGCTGGTCGACGTCGTGCATATCCTGAAGCAGGTCGTTTGCGTCAAAGGTTGATAGAAAGAAAGTACAGATGATCGAAATTGATGGAGCGCAAGGTGAAGGCGGCGGACAGATTTTGCGCTCGGCGCTGAGCCTGTCGATGATCACGGGGCAGCCGTTCCGGCTGACGAATATTCGCGCGGGGCGGGACAAGCCCGGCTTGTTGCGCCAGCATTTGCTGGCCGTGCAGGCGTCGGCCGCCATTTGCGGGGCGCGCACGACGCCGGTGGTGCTGCGCGCAGCCAGCCTGGAATTCGTGCCTGGCCCCATACGCGGCGGCGATTACCGCTTTGCCATCGGCAGCGCCGGCAGCTGCACCCTGGTGCTGCAAACCCTGTTGCCCGCCTTGCTGCATGCGGATGGGCCGTCCACCATTCATGTGGCCGGCGGCACGCACAATGCCATGGCGCCGCCCGTGCATTTTTTGCAGCGCGCGTATGGCCGCATCCTGGAACAGATGGGCGCCGAGGTGGAGATTACGCAGCAGCGCTATGGCTTTCATCCCGCAGGTGGTGGCGAGGTGCTGGCCACCGTGCAACCGTGCCAGCGTTTGCGGCCCATTTCACTGCTGCAGCGCGGCGAGCGGAAGGCCGGGTATGCGGAAAGCGTGGTGGCGGGCGTGCATGTGAACGTGGCGCAGCGCGAGCTCGAGCGTGTCGCCGACGGCATGGGCTGGAGCGGCAAGCAGCTGCGTCTCGTCGGCTTGCCGGCGGAGCACGGACCGGGCAACGTCCTGTTGCTGACATTGGAGCATGAGCACGTCACGGAAGTATTTACGTCGTTCGGCGAAAAGCACTTGCTGGCCGAATCCGTGGCCAAGCGCCTGTTGAACGAGGTGCGCGCCTATCTCAAGACGGACGCGGCCGTGGGCGAGCACCTGGCGGACCAGCTCTTGCTGCCCATGGCGCTGGCCGGCGGCGGTAGCTTCAGTTGCAGCAAGGTGTCGCAGCATGCGTTGACGAATGCGGAAGTGATTGCCCGCTTCTTGCCCGTGCGTATCACTTTCGAGCAGCAGGCGCGGGGCAGCATCTGCACGGTGGCCGCCGCCTGACGCGCGCGGTGACACAATCGCTGTTGCAGCTGTTCCAAATTGATACATGGGTGGCCCGATGTGGGGCATATACGCATGGCATGGCATTTGCTCTTCTTGGATATTCACTAAAAAAACCAAGGAGACCAGCATGACCTATTCCATCCGTACCCTGCTCGGCGTGGCCGCCGCCGGCGCCGTTGCCCTCACCTCCCTGCTGACCTTGCCGCATGCCTATGCGCACGGCAATGTCACGCCGCAAGGCGTCGACACCACGGGCTTGCCCAAGGTGGGCGACAAGTGGCTTGAGCAAAACCCGTATCGCGGCAACAAGCTGGCCCTGACGGTGGGCACCTCGGCCTATAACCAGAATTGCGCGCGCTGCCACGGCATCGAAGCCATTTCGGGCGGCATCGCGCCGGACTTGCGCCAGCTGGACCGCGATTGCTTCGGTATCAAGAATGAGACAAAGAAACAGGCGTGCTACAAGGAAACGGATAATTATTTCCTGGCGACCATCCGTCACGGTAAAGTGCGTAATGGTGCCGTGTACATGCCGCCGTTCGAGGGCGTATTCAACCAGGAAGCGATGTGGGCCATCAAGACCTACCTGGAAACCCGCCGCGAGTCTAATTAGGTCGAACTGATAACGAAGGAGTTCCATGCGTTCATTTCAACTCCGTGGCGCGCGCGCGATGCTCTCGCTCGCTTGCATGGCGCTGTGCGCGGCCGCGCCGGCGCGCGCCGATTGGCAGAAAGTGCAGCAGTCGGGCAGCCTGAAAGTGGCTGTGTATAACGAGTTCGCGCCGTTTTCCGACAAGGGCGCGGGCATCGATATCGACATCGCCGAAGCGCTGGCGAAAAAGCTGGGGCTGAAACTGAGCTTGCTGCCCTTTCCCGCCGGCGAAAACCTCAACGACGACTTGCGCAATATGGTGTGGAAGGGACATTACCTCGGCTATGGTCCCGCCGACGTAATGCTGCACGTGCCGGTCGACAAGAAGTTGATGGCGGATAACGACAAGGTCGAGATCTTCGCGCCGTACTACGTGGAAACCGTGCGCCTGGCGCGCAGCGCGCAAGCCGTGCCGCAATTCGATGGCGTCGCCAGCCTCGCAGGCAAGCGTATCGGCGTGGAAAAGGTCTCGATCGCGGCCATGCTGATGCTGGGCGAGGACAATGGCAAGTACCGCGACGACGTGCGTATCTTCGATACGGCCGCCGAAGCCTTGCAGCAATTGCAAGTAGGCAAGCTCGACGCCGTGCTGGCCAACCGATCGGAAATCGAATCGGTGCTGAAAAGCGATCCCGCTTTCCCCATGACTGAAGTGGCGTTCGCCCGCTTGCCGCGTGCCGGCTGGGCCGTGGGCCTGGCCGTCAGCAAGCAACAGCTCGACGTGGCCAAGTTACTGCAGGGGGCCATGAACGAGATGGCGGCCAGCGGTGAATTGAAAGCCATCTTTGAGAAGTATGGCGTGAAGGAAGCGCGGCCCTGATTTAGCTTGCTCTCGTTGAAAAGCCCGCGCATCTTCTGATGCGCGGGCTTTTTAATTAGAAGGAATACATGGCGCTGACGCCTAACAACCAGTTGCGCCCCGGCGCCGCTTCATAGTAGCGCTTGTTGCTGTCGCCGACGATGACGGAGCCCACGTAGGTCTTGTCGAAAAGATTATTCAGGCGGGCAAACTCCTTGAAGCGCCAATTCCCTACGTTTTGTTTGGCGTTGAAGCGCGCATTGAACACCGTGTAGCCGGGCGCCGGTTTTTCGCTGTTGCTGTCTTCCGCGTAGACCTGGTTGCTGGCCACGCTTTCCACTGCCGCGCCGAAACGGTCGAGCGTGTCTTTCCAGGCCAGTTCCGCGAACAGGTTGGCGCTGGGCACGCCCGGCAAGCGGCTGCCTTCGCGCACGCTGCCGAACGCCTGGTCATACACGGCGTGCAGGCTGGTCAGCGCCACTTTTGTCGTGAAACCGTACGGCAAGCTGGAGTCGAGCGACACTTCCATGCCTTGGCGTAAGGTCTTGCCCGCATTGCGGTAGCTGGTGCGCCCGCCGCTGGAACTGTCGACCACCAGTTCATCGTTGGTCTTGATCTGGAACACGGCCGCGTTCACATGCGTGTTGTTCGCGATCCTGGCCTTGATACCCGCTTCCAGGTTGGTGCTGGTGGCCGGTTTCAGCTGGTAATTGAAGCCGCCGCCCGTGCCCGAGTAAAACAGTTCGTTCAGGGTGGGTGCTTCGAAACCGCGCGCGGCGCTGGCGTACACGTTGACGTTGGGCGTCAGTTTATACAGCAGGCCCAGCACGGGTGTCGTGTGGCTGAACTCCAGGCTGCCGCTGTCGTCGCCATTGCCGAGGAAGCGGTCGTTGACCGACACTTTCATCTTGCTGTAGCGCACACCTGCGCTGAGCAGCCATGGCCCGCTTTGCCATTCTGCCTGGATATACGGGTCGAGGCTGGAAACGACATCCTGCTCGTCGCGGCGCAGCTTGCCCTTCACGCCAAACGTGTTGCCGATGTAATTTTCATAGCCGGTGCGGTCATCGCTGGAGCGGCCATAGTCGATGCCGATGGTGGTGCTCAGCTTGCCGCCTGCCAGCTGGTTCACGTGCAGCCAGTTGGTGTCGATGCCGTAGAACTCACGCTGGAAGTCGACCACGCCGCCCGAATGGCTGGCTGGCGCCTGGAAACCCTTGGTAAAAGCCTGGTACTGGATCACGTCGCGGTTGCCGCCGTAGGCCGTCACGTGCAGGCGGTCTTCGCCAAACGATTGTTCATAGGTGGCGCCGATTTGCTGGTGGTCGATGCTCTTGCGCGTGTTGTAGCGTTCGGCCAGGGTGCGTTTCGGGTTTTGCGTGTCCGTCGCATCGATTTCGCCGGCGCGCGGATCGCGGGAAAACGTGGCCCAGGTGGCGCCCAGCGGATCTTGCGTGTTGCCCTGGTGCAGGCTGTTGGCGACGATGGTCAGCTTGCTGTCCGTATTCGGCTTGACCGTGATCTTGCCGAACGCCTGTTCGCGCGTGGCGGCGCTGTGGTCGCGGAAGCCGTCCGTGCGGAAGCGCGAACCGTCGAGCACGTAGCCGATGCCGCCTGCCTGGCCCTGCGCCGACAGGTCCACCTTGCTGGTGCCGAAGCTGCCGCCCGTCACGTTCAGTTCGACGGACGGGGGATTTTGCCCATCCTTGGAAAACAGCTGGATCACGCCGCCCGAATGGTTGCCGTAGATGGCAGAAAACGGCCCGCGCAGCACTTCGATGCGCTCGGCCGTATCGAGGTTGAAGGTGGCAGCCTGGCCTTGCCCGTCGGGCATGCTGGCGGGAATGCCATCGCTGATCAGCTTGACGCCGCGCACGCCGAAGGCCGAGCGGGCGCCGAAGCCGCGCGACGAGATTTGCAAGTCTTGTGCGTAGTTTTGGCGGTTTTGTACGACCAGACCCGGCACGGCGGCCAGCGCTTCCGAGGCATTGACGCGGATTTGGCCCTCCTGGATGCGGGCGCTGTCGACGACGTCGATGGACGCGGGCACTTCCTGGCTGGGGTGGGCGATGCGGCTGCCGCTGATGACCACCGTATCCATGAGTTGCCCGGCGGCCAAGTCAGTGGGCTCGGCGGCAAAGACGTGGGGGGCCAGGGTGGCGCTGCCGGCGACAAACAGGCTGGCGATGGTGTTCAGGCGGAAACGATGCTGCATGCGGATTCTCCAATGTGAATAAAAGCCTGCTTGAGCGCGTGAGCGGCGCAGGTCTGCATAGTTGTATCAAGCAATATGCCTGCCATGTCTCCATTGGTGGGCGGAAATTATACGCGTGTCAGTGGCACGGCGTTTGCATGCAGCAATTATCAGATGCGCCGCTACCGCGCGCTTTTCCTGTGTTTTGCCATTGAAAAGGTGATTATGCCCAACTTCTTCCCGCGCTTGCGCCAGGTGTGCTGGCTGCTGCCTGCGCTCTTCAGCACGGCCCTCCAGGCCGCTCCTTTTGCCTATGTCCCCAATGAAAAATCGGGCACCGTGAGCGTGATCGACACGGCGACCGATCAGGTCGTGCGCCAGATCGCCGCAGGCAAGCGTCCGCGCGGCATTGCCGCCGACCCCACCGGGCGGCAATTGTTTGTCACCGATGCGGCCAGCAGCGCCTTGCTGCTGATCGATAACGAAACAGACGCGCCCGTGCGCACAGTGACGCTGGGCAAGTCGCCCGAAGGCGTGAGCGCCTCGCACGACGGTCGTTACGTGGCCGTGGCCGTCGAGGAAAACAATAGCGTGGCCTTGCTCGATGGCCAGACGGGCGTCGTGCTTGCCGATATCAAGGTGCAGGGACGCAACCCGGAACATGCCGTGTTCAGTCCCGATGGGCGCTGGCTGCTGGTCAGTGCGGAAGAGGCCGAGCAAGTCGATGTCATCGACGTGGCGCAACGCCGCCAGGTCGCGTCCATCGCCGTGGGCTTGCGGCCGCGCGGCATCGGTTTCAGTCCGGATTCTGGTCGCGCCTACGTGGCGTGCGAACTGGTCAATGCTGTCTACGTGATCGATATGACGGCGCGCAAGGCGATTGCCACCATTCCAGCAGGCAAGAATGCCAACGGCATCGTGGTCCATCCCGGCGGCAAGCAAGTGTATGTCTCGAACGGCATCGACGGTACGGTGATGGTGATCGATACGGCCAGCAAGCAGGTGACGGCCACCATTCCCGTCGGCAAGCGCCCGTGGAACATGGCCATCACGCCCGATGGCGCCAAGCTGTACGTGGCCAATGGCCGCTCGAACAGCGTCTCCGTCATCGATACGGCCAGCGCGCGCAAGGTGGCCGATATCGCCGTCGGCGAATTGCCATGGGGCGTGGTGATTCGGTAGCGTTACAGGAACAGGTGTTCCAGTCTGGTACACCTGTTCCATTGTGCAGCGGCGACGGGCCGCAGCAGCAGGGCTGGCCCGGATTGGAACAGGATGCCTTCACCTTGTTCAAAACGCAAACAGGCTCGCTCCCGCGGCTCAAGCCCGGGCATGCGCCGAAAAGCGCACCGGTATTGAAGCCGCGCCCTTGTAACAGGGGTAAAAGCGGCTAAGTTTGTAGTGGGATGGCGAGCTGGCACGGCATTTGCGGAAGACTGCGTGTACTCACCCCATCTGTACCAGGACGTTTGATTTTAATTAAGTAACTCCATTCTAATTAACCCGATAGAGGACGACATGAATCTCGCAGACATCAGCAAACTGGGCGTAGCCAATCCCTTCAAACAACGCTATGACAATTACATCGGCGGCAAATTCGTTGCACCAGTAAAAGGTGAATACTTTCCTAACATTACGCCGATCACGGGCTTGCCGTTTTGCGAAATCGCCCGTTCCACGACGGAAGACGTCGAGCTGGCGCTGGATGCCGCGCATGCCGCCAAGGAGGCCTGGGGCAAGACTTCGCCTGCCGAGCGCGCCAACATCCTGAACCGCATCGCCGACCGCATCGAACAGAACCTGAGCTTGATCGCCACGGCGGAAACGATCGATAACGGCAAGCCGATCCGCGAAACGATGAACGCGGACATTCCGCTGGCCATCGACCATTTCCGTTACTTCGCCGGCTGCATCCGCGCGCAGGAAGGTTCCGTCGCGCAAATCGATGCGGAAACCTATGCCTACCACTACCACGAGCCGCTGGGCGTCGTGGGCCAGATTATTCCGTGGAATTTCCCGATTCTGATGGCCGTGTGGAAACTGGCGCCAGCCCTGGCCGCCGGCAATTGCGTCGTCCTGAAACCGGCAGAGCAAACCCCCGCTTCCATCATGGTGTTGATCGAGCTGATCGGCGACCTGCTGCCACCGGGCGTGTTGAACATCATCAACGGTTTCGGCCTGGAAGCGGGCAAGCCGCTGGCCTCGAGCAAGCGCATCGCCAAGATTGCCTTCACGGGCGAAACGGGCACGGGCCGCCTGATCATGGGCTACGCGGCGCAAAACCTGATTCCCGTCACCCTGGAGCTGGGCGGCAAATCGCCGAACATCTTCTTTGAAGACGTGATGGATGCGGACGACGAATATTTCGACAAGTGCCTGGAAGGCTTTGCGATGTTTGCGCTGAATCAAGGCGAAGTGTGCACCTGCCCATCGCGCGTGCTGATCCAGGAATCGATCTACGAGAAATTCATCGAACGGGCCCTGAAGCGCGTGGCCGCCATCAAGCAGGGCAATCCGCTCGACTCGTCCACCATGATCGGCGCCCAAGCGTCGCAGGAGCAGCTGGAAAAAATCCTGTCCTACCTCGACATCGGCCGCCAGGAAGGTGCCGAAGTGCTGGCTGGCGGCGAGCGCAACACGCAGGCGGGCGACCTGGAAGGCGGCTATTACGTGCGTCCGACCGTGTTCAAGGGGCACAACAAGATGCGTATCTTCCAGGAAGAAATTTTTGGACCGGTCGTGTCCGTGACCACCTTCAAGGATGAAGCTGAAGCGCTGGCGATTGCCAACGATACCTTGTACGGCTTGGGCGCTGGCTTGTGGACGCGTGACGGTTCGCGTGCCTTCCGCATGGGCCGCGCCATCCAGGCGGGCCGCGTGTGGACCAATTGCTACCACCTGTATCCGGCCCACGCCGCTTTCGGCGGCTACAAGCAATCGGGTATCGGCCGCGAAAACCACAAGATGATGCTCGACCACTACCAGCAAACGAAGAACTTGCTGGTGAGCTATAGCCCGAAAGCGCTGGGCTTCTTCTAAACCGGCAACAGGCGCCGCGCCCGTAGTCCAGGCGCGGCGCGCAGAAAGGGATGCCATGAGTGCAGCAATTGCCAGGGTGGTCGCCACCGATGCGGCGCTGGAAATGATGGACAAGTTGCGCCAGCGTCACGGCCCGCTGATGTTTTTCCAGTCGGGCGGCTGCTGCGACGGCAGTGCGCCCATGTGCTACGCGCTGGGCGAGTTCGATGTCAGCGATACCGATATCTATCTCGGCAATTTGAATGGCGCACCGTTCTACATGGGACTCGAGCAATTCGAGTACTGGGAGCATACCCAGTTGATTATCGATGTGGTCGATGGCAATGGCGGAATGTTTTCACTCGACAACGGCACGGGCAAGCGCTTTTTGACGCGCTCGCGCCTGTTCACCGATGAAGAGTGCGCCTTGCTGCATGCGCAGCCGCACGACCACGGCAGCACCTGATACATACACATACTAATAACAGAGGGAGATGATTGTGCAGAAAAAAATCATGGGGATACTCATCGGTTTGGGTGTGGCATCGCTGGCCCAGGCGGCCGATGTGGGCAATGTCACCACCGCCATGCTCGACAGCACGGCGAAGAATCCGTCCAGCGTGCTGTCGTTCGGCATGGGCACGCAGGGCCAGCGCTATTCGCCGTTGACGCAGATCAATGACAAGACCGTGGCCAAGCTGGTGCCGGCCTGGTCGTTCTCGTTTGGCGGCGAAAAACAGCGGGGCCAGGAATCGCAGCCGTTGATTCATAACGGCAAGATGTTCGTCACGGCATCGTATTCGCGTATCTTTGCCGTCGACCTGAAAACGGGCGCCAAGCTGTGGAAATATGAGCATCGCTTGCCGGACGGCATCATGCCCTGCTGCGACGTGGTCAACCGCGGTGCCGCCCTGTACGGCAACCTGGTGATCTTCGGCACGCTCGACGCCTACCTGGTGGCGCTGGACCAGAATACGGGCAAGATCGTCTGGAAGGAGAAAGTTGACGATTACGCGGCCGGCTACTCGATGACGGCGGCGCCACTGATCGCCGAAGGCTTGCTGCTGACGGGTGTGTCGGGCGGCGAATTCGGCATCGTCGGCCGGGTAGAGGCGCGCAACCCCATGACGGGCGACCTCGTGTGGAGCCGTCCGACGGTGGAAGGCCATATGGGCCACCGCTACGACAAGGATGGCAAGGCCATCGATAACGGCGTGTCCGGTACCGTGAACAAGACCTGGCCGGGCGACCTGTGGAAAACGGGCGGCGCCTCGACGTGGATGGGCGGCACCTACGATCCGCAGACCAAGTTGGCGTATTTCGGCACCGGCAACCCGGCGCCGTGGAACAGCCATCTGCGTCCCGGCGACAATCTGTACTCGTCGTCCACCGTGGCGCTGGACGTGAAAACGGGGCAGATCAAGTGGGCTTATCAGAATACGCCAAACGATGCCTGGGATTTCGACGGCGCCAACGAGTTCGTCACCTTCGACATGGATGGCAAGCGCTATGGCGGCAAGGCCGACCGCAACGGTTTCTTCTACGTCATCGATGCGGCCAACGGCAAGCTGCAGAATGCCTTTCCGTTCGTCAAGAAAATCACCTGGGCCAGCAGCATCGACCTGAAGACGGGCCGGCCGAACTATATCGCCGCCGGCCGCCCTGGCGACCCGACCAAGGGAGAAGAAGGCAAGAAGGGCACGACCGTGTTTGCCGCGCCGGCTTTCCTGGGGGCAAAAAACCAGATGCCGATGGCGTACTCGCCGCAAACCAAGCTGTTCTACGTTCCCGCGAACGAATGGGGCATGGACATCTGGAACGAGCCGATCAGCTACAAGAAGGGCGGCGCCTTCCTCGGCGCCGGCTTTACCATCAAGCCCTTGTTTGACGACTACATCGGCGCCATGCGCGCCATCGATCCGAAGACGGGCAAGATCGTCTGGGAAATCAAGAACAACGCGCCGCTGTGGGGCGGCGTGATGAGCACGGCCGGTAATCTGGTGTTCTACGGCACGCCGGAAGGCTTCCTGAAAGCCGTCGACGCGAAGACGGGCAAGGAACTGTGGAAATTCCAGACGGGTTCCGGCGTCGTGGCGCCGCCCGTCACCTGGCAGGATGGCGACACGCAATACGTGGCCGTCGTCTCTGGCTGGGGCGGCGCCGTGCCGCTGTGGGGCGGCGAGGTGGCGAAGAAGGTCAACTTCCTGGAACAGGGCGGTTCCGTGTGGGTCTTCAAGCTGGCGTCGAAGTAACGGGGTGAAGCGTCCGGGCCACACGGATGGGTGTCTCCCTGTCCGCCGGGTGCTTTCTTTTTGCTGACGGCCCAGGCCGTCAGTTTTTTGTTTACGCAGGCGTTCGATCAATGTGCCGGCGGTCAAAAAAGGAACACCGTGCGGGGCGATTGATCCGCTGCTGCACACGTCAAACACGTCATTTCTCTTTCTCCCTGTGAGCCGTGCTGGGCACGCTTATTGCCAAAGCTTGAGGTACATCAATCACTGATGTGCACACTAAAAACAGAGAAGAAAGAGGAGACGCAATGAACACATTGAGCAAGCTGGGGAGCGTGGGTGTCATGACAATCGCAGCGGTGGGGCAGGCGCAAGCCGTCGACATCAAGGCGGGCGACTGGACCGTGTCGGTGGGCGGCATCGTCAACGCCTATTACACGCAAGTGTCGTGTTCGGGCGATGCCGTGGGCGGGCTGGCGCTGGGAGGCCAGGCGCTCGGTTGCGGCGGCGAAAAGGACCGCACCACCATCGGCAACGGCTTGCTGCCGAATGGCTTGATTACCTCGGCTTCGTCGCGCCTGGGCGAGTACGACGTGAAAGCCTTGATCGGCATCTATAACTCGACAGCCACGGACAGTGCCATCAGCCAGAACAGCGTGGTCGACGTGCGCCAGGCCTTCTTTACGTTTGGCAATGAACAGATGGGCACCTTCAAGCTGGGCCGCGACTACGGCATCTTCGGCGCGAATGCGATCCTGTCCGACATGACCTTGTTGGGCTCGGGCGCGCCCGTCCAGGCGACGCAGCGGGGCCGCGTGACCCTGGGCCATATCGGCGCCGGCTATACCTATCTGGGCAACTATGGCCAGATCATGTACAGCACGCCGAAGTCCAGCGGTTTTGGCGCCGATGTGGCGCTGGTCAGCCCCGTTTCCGATACGCCCATCGTGGCAGGTTCGACCTATTCTTCGAAGTCCAGCCCGCAAGTGCAGGCGCAGCTGACGTATGCGCAGGAGGGCTTGAAAGCCTGGCTCGGCGTGAAGTCGCAAAAATTCACATCGAAAACGCCTGGCGTCGATGACCTGACCATGCGCGGCGTGGAAGTGGGCGGCTCGTACCAGATGGGACCGGCTGGCGTGCTGCTCAATTTCCAGGGCGGCAAGGGATTGGGCATTCTCTCCGATGCGGACCAGGGCGATACCAAATCGAAGAACTGGCTGCTGCAAGGCACGTATAAAACGACGGACAAGCTGAAGCTGGGCTTGTCCTACGGCATCAGCAAGAACGACGACAACACGGCCGGCACGGGCGGTTTGAAGTCGAACGCCAACCTGACCCTCGGTGCGTATTACTCGCTCAACAGTGCGATCACCCTCGTGGGGGAGCTGGGCCAGACGCGCTCGAAAGGCTTTACGGGCGGCGAAGCGAAGATGAATGGCGTATCCCTGGGCGGCATTATTTTCTTCTAACCAATGAATGCGGCGCCGGAAGCTGCGGCGCCGCACGGAGTGCAATGCATGCGGATAATGCGGTTATTCATCGGATGCTGGCTATTCCTGTTTATCCTGGGACAGGCGTGGGCCGGCGTACTCACCAAGGCCGAGCTGGCGCGGCGCTTCCCTGCGCCCCTCGTCGTCGGCGACAAGGAAGCCGAGCTGCCCGTCTGGCCCCTGTTCAAGCAAAACGCCACGGCAACGGAACTGGTCGGCTATGTCTTCGAGTCGGTGGACCTGGCGCCGATTCCCGGCTTTTCCGGCGTTCCCGTCAATTTATTGATCGCCATCAATCCGCAGGGTAGTTTTCTCGACGTGGCCGTGCTGTCGCAGCACGAACCCGTGTTTCTCGATGGCCTAGGTGAAGCGCCGCTGTTCCAGTTCGTCAAACAGTACCAGGGCCTGTCGTTGAAACAGAATATCGCCATCGATGCCAGGAAGAAGCGCGCCGCCGATGCCACGCACGCTGATATCGACGGCGTGTCGAAGGCGACGGCTTCCGTGCGCATCATCAACCAGAGCGTGCTGGCCTCGGCCTTGAAAGTGTCGCGCAAGAAACTCGGCTTCGCGCAGGGGCGCGATCCGGACCAGATCGCCCGCATCCGCATGGACGTGTTCGAGAAACTCAGCGTGGCAAAGATGCTTGAGCAAGGCTTGATCCAGCATGTGCGCCTGAGCAACAAGGACGTCGAAACCCTGTTTGCGGGCAGTCCCGGCGCGGGACTTGATGCGGAAGCGACGCGCGCGCCGGACGGCCTGTTCGTCGACCTGTATCTGGCCTATGTCTCCGTGCCCACGGTGGGACGCAATCTGTTGACGGAACGCAGTTGGAACAAGCTGCGCAACCGGCTCGACGAGGGCGACCACGCCATCCTCGTCATGTCGCGCGGGCGCTACAGCGTGCTGGGTGACGATTTCGTGCGCGGCACCGTGCCGGACCGGTTGTTGCTGAAGCAGGATGGCTTGCCCATCGACATGCGCGACCTGGACTTGGAATTGAGCTTGTCGGAGGCGGGACCGTTACCGACTGAAAATATCGCCGTATTGCGCGTCATCAGCCAGGCGGGGCTTGATGCGGCCAGCCCTCTGGCATTTGCTCTCCCCATCACGCGCAGCAAGGGCATCGTGTATCCGGAGCGCATCGCGCGCAACGTCGATTTCAGCTACCGTCTGCCGGCCGGGTTTTATACAGCGCCGCAAGGCGACGATGCCGGCTGGCGCGGCACGTGGAAGGCGCGCCGGGCTGAACTGTTGATCTTGCTGGCCGGGCTGGCGCTGCTTGCCGGCGCATTGGCATGGCAGAAACGCCTGGTGCGTAATGGCCGGCAATTTGCATGGTTCCGCCGCCTGTTCCTGCTGTTTACCATCGGCTTCATCGGCTATTACGCCCAGGGGCAATTGTCGATCGTCAACATCACAGGGGTGATCCAGGCGCTGCTGGCGGGGCGCAGCCTGGGCTTTTTCCTGTTCGATCCGATGACGGTGATTCTCTGGGCTTTCGTTCTGCTCAGCCTGTTCATTTGGGGCCGCGGCACGTTTTGCGGCTGGCTGTGTCCGTTTGGCGCCCTGCAGGAATTCACGGGCAAGCTGGGCCAGTGGCTGCGCTTGCCGCAGTGGAAGATCAAGCCGCGCCTCGATGGGCGCTTGAAATGGATCAAGTATGGCTTGCTGGCGGCCATTCTGGCCAGCAGCATGTTTTCCAGCCAGATCACGGACAAGCTGGTGGAACTGGAACCGTTCAAGACGGCCATTACCCTGAACTTCGTGCGCGCCTGGCCCTTCGTCGCGTATGCCGTGGGCTTGCTGTTGTTCAGTAGTGTTTCCTATAAATTCTTTTGCCGCTACCTGTGTCCGTTTGGCGCGGCGCTGGCGTTGCTGGGACGCTTTCGCCTGTTCAACTGGATTCCGCGCCGCAAGGAATGCGGCACGCCATGCCAGACTTGCCGCCACCGTTGCGAGTATCACGCCATCGCGCCGAGCGGCAAAGTCGATTATGGCGAATGTTTCCAGTGCATGGATTGCGTGGTGATCTATGCCAGCGATGAAAAATGCGCGCCTTTGATGCTGGAAATCAAGCGCACCCGTACCATTCCCATCGTCCGGGCCACGGCAGAGGAGAGCAGCAATGCAGCGTAGAACCTTTATTTCCGCAGCGATTGGCAGCGTGGCCGGCATGGCGGGCGTTATCTTGCCTGGCAGTATGGCGCGCGGCACGGCTACGGCCTCCGGCGTGCGCCCTTATCAAGGTGCCGCCCTGGCGTTTGGCACGACAATCGCCGTTACCGTGTTGCATCACGACCAGCGCCAGGCCGAGCTGGCCATCGAAGATGCCTTGCATGCGGCCAGGAGTGTCGACCGCCTGATGAGCATTTACAGTCCTGTCAGCCAAGTCTTCCAGCTGAACCGCGATGGCCGCCTGGCCCGGCCGGACGCGCACCTGCTGGCGGTGCTGGCGCAGGCGCGAGCCTTGTCGCAATGGAGCGACGGGGCGTTTGATATCACCGTGCAACCCTTATGGCAGCTGTTTCGCGCGGCGGCAGATCAGGCCAGCTTGCCTGTAGAAACATTGCGCCACGGAGCGCAGGCGCGGGTCGGCTGGCGGCAACTGGCGTGGGATCGCCGCGAAGTGCGTTTTCTTCAGCCCGGCATGGCGCTGACCTTGAATGGCCTGGCGCAAGGCTATGCGGCCGATATGGCGCTGGCGGCTGTGCAGGCGCGCGGCGTGCGGCACGCACTGCTTGACACGGGAGAGTTCGTCGCGCGCGGGCAGCGTGCCGTGCGCCGTCCCTGGACCCTGGGCATCCGGGATCCGCGCGACGGGGAAATCCTGGCCGCCACCTTGAAAGTGGCAGGGCGCAGCGTGGCCACGTCGGGCGATTACGAATGCGCGTTCACGCCTGACTTCGCGCATCACCACATCTTCGACCCTGCGAAAGGCGATTCGCCGCGCGAACTGGCCAGCGTGACCGTGCTGGCGCCCACGGGCTTGCTGGCCGATGGCTTGTCGACGACCTTCATGGTGACGGGGGCGGCGCGTGCGCATGCGATGGCCGCGCGCATGGACGGAGTCGACCTGATGACCATCGACAAGCAGGGCCGGCGCAAGATGTCGCCGGGCTTTCCCCGTCTACTCTAGGCTATTTCAGGTGCGGCACCTTGCGATAGATCGTGTTGCGCGACACGCCCAAGGCACGCGCCGTGGCCGAGACGTTACCGCCGTGGGCATCGAGTGACTTGAGGATCACGCTTTGCTCCATCTCTTCCAAATTGGCGCCGGCCGCGATCATGCGGTCCGTGCTGGCGCTGGCGGCAGTCGCTTGCGTCATCTCAATATCGTCGAGGAAATCATCGGGCATGTGGCGCAAACAGATTTCATGCTCGTCGCCGGCCATGACGATGGCTGTGCGCAACAGGTTCGTCAACTGACGGAAGTTGCCTGGCCACTTATGCTGGTGGAACAGGCGCAGGATATCCGGTGCCACCGTGTAACGCGTATCGGGCGCTTCCGTCGCGAGGATTTTCTTCACCACGGTATCGAGGTCCGTGCGCTCGCGCAGGGGCGGCAGTTTGACCACCAGGCCATTCAATCGGTAATACAAGTCTTCGCGAAATAAACCCTTGGCCATGCGTTCGCGCAAGTTGTGATTTGTGGCGCAAATGAGTTCCACATTGACGGTGATCGATTTGCTGCTGCCCAGCGGCGTGACCATGCGTTCCTGCAGCACGCGCAACAGACGTGCCTGCAAGCCGAAGGGCATGTCGCCGATTTCGTCGAGGAACAGGGTACCGCCATTGGCTTGCAGGATCTTGCCGATCGCCCCTTTCTTGCGCGCGCCCGTAAACGCCCCGTCTTCATAGCCGAACAGTTCGGATTCGATCAGGGTTTCCGGGATGGAGGCGCAATTGACGGCAATAAACGGTCCCATGGCCCGTGGCGAGTCGTTGTGGATGGCTTGCGCCAGCAATTCCTTGCCCGTGCCTGTTTCGCCCATGACGAGGATGGGAATATCGCGCCCCAATACCTTGTTGACCTTTTCGATCACCAGTTCCAGCTGCGGATCGCCCGTGCGCAGGTAGCGCAGGCCAGACAGGCGGCGCGCCGCATTGGCCGCATGGCTGGGCGGTGCAGGGATCGCCGCCGGCACCGCGTTGATGTCGCTGTGATCGGTGCTGGTAGTAAAGCCGTGCTGGAAGACGCTATTGGACAGGCGCAACTGCGCGCGCCCATACACGCGCACGCCGCTGTGCATGCACAGGTTCAGCAAACCGGGTGAGGCCGTGCGGTAATGCTCGTACAGGGCGGACACTGGCAAGCCGAACAGGGAGCTGAACGTGTGCGATTGTAGTGCGGCAAATGACAGGCCCAACTGGAACAAGCCATTCTTATTGGCCGATAAGAACCGGCCGCCCGGCGTGAACGAGGCGATGCCTTCCATCAATGTGCCGATGAATTCGGGGCGCGCGTGGAAGTGCACGGTGATGGCGTCTTCGAAGGTGGCGGAAAACAGCTGATTTTCGATCATCAGGGCCGACATGCGCACGAGGGCCATCGTATGCTTGTGAAAACTGCGCTGGTCGCTCGAGACGTCCAGCACGCCGATGACATTGCCCCGGTGGTCGGTAATCGGTGCTGCAGAACAAGTCAGAAAGTGATTGGCAGCCAGGTAATGCTGGTCCGCATGGACCAGAGTCGGTACTTTTTCCGTGATGGCCGTGCCGATGGCATTCGTGCCGCGGCTTTGTTCCGACCACGCCACGCCCGGCTGCAGGGCGACGCGGTTTGCTTTCTCCAGGAAATCATCGTCGCCCAGCGAATGCACGATTACGCCATTGGCATCCGTCAAGATCACCATATTGTGCGTGTTGACGATTTGCTGGTACAGGGTTTCCATCGCGGGTAGCGCGTGCGTGTGCAGCATGCGGTTTTGCTCGATCAGCAAGGACAGGTCGGATTTGCCGGCTGGCGTAAAGTCAGGCGTGGCCGTGGGCGACAGGCCAAAAGCGACGGAACGCTGATGGGACGTTTCGATGATGACGGGGACGTTGTCCTGTCCTGCCGGCAAAGTGTTCGCGTCCGCGATGGACGAAAACGGTGCGCTACGGTAAGTAGCTGACGGTTGATACATGATCTCGTTGCCTCCGTTGGGCCCTGTACTGCGGCGCTCTTTTGAATATCGAGAGTGTTCCATAATGTAGCACCTGTCACAAATGGGAGCAAAGCAAAGCGAGCCGGGCTGTCCCCAGTGTTGCTGCCAGGCCCAGAGTTGCTCTCATCAGTGGACAGTGCATAGGGCTGTATAAGCAAGTGCGGTGCCAGGGCCGTTTCACGAAGCGGGAAAATAGCGCTTGCGGGCCGCGCGGCGCAGGGCTATAATTCGCCCCCTCGCTGAACGACGCATGCAAATGCCGAGTAAAGCAGGGTGAAAAAAGAAGGTTGACGAATGAGCCGAAACGCTTCATACTCTTCCTTCTTCGCAGCTGACAAACACAACGC
>NZ_JACYMK010000022.1:0-14787 GCF_020858135.1 Janthinobacterium sp. FW305-128
ACGTGCGCGCAGCGCACGCCGGCAGCACGGCCCTGGCCGGCGCCGAGGCGACGCCACCAGGCGCGCACGCGGCCAGGCGCTGCAGCAGCTGCAGCGGCGCCGGCAGTGGCACCAGGGGGAACGTGGCCGACAGGCCCAGCGATCACCAGGGCGGCGCCGGCACGGTGCTGGCCACCGCCACGCACGGCCGCCGACATCGAGGCCGGCCAGCTGCTGGACGTGCGCGCAGCGCGCGCCGGCAGCACGGCCCTGGCCGGCGCCGAGGCGACGCCACCAGGCGCGCGCGGCCAGGTGCAGCAGCTGCAGCGGCGCCGGCAGTTTGCACCAGGGGGAGCGCGGCCGACAGGCCCAGCGATCACCAGGGCGGCGCCGGAACGGTGCTGCCCATCGACGCGCGTAGCGGTCGGGATCGAGGCCGGCCAGCTGGTGGACGTGCGCGCAGCGCACGCCGGCAGCACGGCCCTGGCCGGCGCCGACAGTTGTTGTGACTTTCTGAAATAGATGCGACGCCGATAAGGCATGATTAAAAGATATGCCGGCTCATTACCGGCGTGGGTGCTGCAGGGCATTTTCCGATGTGGCTATCAGCGCTTCCAAGGATTCAAAGACCCGCCACCCAAAATGCTATACACTTTTTTTCTTTAGGAGCGCGTTCTGTTCTTGGAGTGCTAAAACTTGTGTTGCCATCAACCTGTCTGTGCCTGATGGTTTATCAATACCTGCTTTTAAAAATATAGATTTTATCTTAGCATCATCAGCCGCAATTCTCAATGACGAAAGAAACCAATCCCTTTTTTCTTGCGGCGCACCGTTCGCTAGAAAATCATTTATGCGCTCTTGCAAAACCAAATTTGATCCAGCAATTTCGCGGGCTTCATTAATATAAATCTCGCTCGGTGCGCCATAAGATGAAACAAAATCAGAAACCATACTTATAAAAATAATTAAAGCAATAAACAATAAAATACAAACAAACGCCATAGATAATTGGCCATCAAACATCACACCCATCACACCCCCAATTATAAATTATCATTATATTTTCGCCTCCGCGAAAAATACTTATCCGCAATTTAAATTATTGCAATATCGCTTCAAGTTCGGCTTGCAATTGTTCTTTCGACTTCATTTTCTCTTTTTCCGGGAAAGCAAATTCAGCCCCATGCACACTACGCAAATACGCCGGAAATACAACCTCGGAATACTCGTGCATCGTAATCATCCGATCAGAGAATGCCTGTTTAATCGCCTGCTTGTCTGCGTTATTCCCACGAAGGTACGCAAGACGCGCTTGATAGTAGGCAGAACTACCAGCTTCTAGCAGGTAGTCGAACGGACTCCAATTCCACACACCAACAACGGCCACAACAAAACAGACAACAGCAAACTCTTTTTTCATTTATTAGTTCCTTCTGTATACGTCGCCTCATCGGCGCCGGTCTTTTCCGTGCAATCCTTGTTCAAGGTTGTTTCAAGCACCTTGATCTTTCGGGAGTTCGCTGAACCCAAAAATAGACCGCCGGCCAGCTTGGTTAGGTGCGCTGGCGCAATTTTACGTCGTCATAAATCCAGATACATGCAACAACGCCTGCGATAAAAATTACTCCAATTAATATCCACGGCAACATCTGAAACAGACCATCAAGCGCAGAACGAGATGAGTTGGAAGATAAATCACGGGAAAGAGTTGGATTTCCCCAAACGATTAATCCAGTGTTTGTGATTAAGATACCTGACACAGCAACGAGAATCGCAATATGGCGATACTGACGGGATCGGACTGACGCAACAAGGACTGATGCAAGTCCGAAGGCGACAGGGGCAATTGCCCAAAAAGGCATACTGCTGCTCATTTCGTGCATTCCGAAACTAAAACCAACGATCAGAACTGCAATCAGCATAGGTGTGAATATCATATTTTCCGAGGCGATCAGGCCAGAACGTGAGAGGTCAGCGAAAACCCGGTATCGGTGCGCGCCAGGTCGAACTGGTTAAAGGTGCCGACCGGGACGTACTCCAGCGTTTCGTTTTTTTGCGGCAGCCGCTCGATGCCGCGATCCGCGATCCAATCCAGCGCTTCTTTGCGGCTCAGGTTCTTGGTATTGATGGTAACTGCCATGTGACCTCCGGGGTTCTGGTCCGCAACATGCCGACCTTCTCAATGCACCAGGCCCGTCGATGCGGGCCGTGGGGTGCTGCTGGGCGTTTTCCTTAGATTAAGCTGTGCCCGGTTTATGGAGCAAAGCGCCAAGCTCTGCGGCAGTCACATCAAAAAGTGCTTGCCGCAAAACATCGCGCAATCGCGCCTCCGCTACCGTCCTATCTGCCTGGCCCCTAATCCACGCGAGCACTGCGGCCAGGTGCTCAGGTTTGAGCATGGCTACATCGATCATTATGTCCGGGGGAAGCTCTGTCTCATTTACCGGATTTTCGAACAAGTGCGCGTATGACATAATTTCCTTGGTGTTTATTTGAGGGCTGCGTGCACCGGTACCGAGGCCATCACCACGATACCTTTCGCCGAGGCCGAGCTACGCAGCTCATCCAGGAAGACGGCAAAATCGGCGTTCTCACCGAACGTCGGCCATTTGCGGCCCAGGAGAAAATCCGATACCTTGGAAAGCACCCGGCCAATAACATCGGCGTCCTCTACGCCCCACTCTGATAGGTCACCGAGCAGCGCGGTGTCCGTGTTCAACAGGTATGCCAACTGCACTTCACTGAACGAAACACCGGATTGGGCTTCAATGAAGCCCATCAGCTCTGCCCGAACGTCCGCATTGATGCCGCTCCAGGTCGCATGCAGATCCGTATCGCCGTCAGAATCAACGATACCGTCGTGCGCAATGTTTTCTACAATCACAGTTTTACCGCCTACGATAATCATCGTGCCAATGCCATCGTCATCTTGGGGCTTGGTAAACATAATATTTTCCTCGATCAGATACGGCGCAACAGACCGGACAGCAGGCCCGAGGCGCTCGATGAACCGCTGTTGCACAGAATGCTCTTGTTGAAGCGGCTCATGCCGTCACGGCTCTTGCCGATGATGACCTGGTGCGTGAGGCCGCCATTGATCTTGCGGCCATCACGCATGCAGCGCTCAAACGATTCTGGCAGGCCGGCTTGATTGATGCTGGTGATGCCAGGGTGGCCGGTGCTGGCCAACTCAATAAATTCCGCTACATCGTCACTTTTACTCATTTCTTGCTCCAATAGCTCAGACAAACAAGATAATAGTAGGTGCTCATAATTTCCTTTTAGTCTTCCTCAATCGACGCGCGCACCTTGTTCAAGGCTGATTCACCGGCCTTCGTATCCAATTTACCAGCCGCAAGCGCCTTAGCCTCCAAAGCGGTGAACTCAACGACGATTCCAGTACGAATCGCTGGACGGATAGTAATTTTTCCCGGTTTGGCTAGCACATCAAGCTCATGCCCCTCACCGATGCCCGCACGTTCAAGCAGTTCACGATTAAAGGTTGTTCCGAGAGAGTTTCCGATTTTTCGTAGCTTCATTAAGCGCCCCATTGTGATTACATTGTATCCACCTAAATAGAGTGGCGTCAAGTTCTATGTTATCACACGTAGTCACGAGATAGATCAGTTATTGAACTCGCTGAATGCGTAAATGGCGATCACCTGACCAGACGGGCAGGGCGCCGACATCGAGGCGCACCAGCTGGTGGACGTGGTACGCGGCGCAGGCCTGCAGTACGCCCCTGGCCAGCGACGCGCGCGGCCGCTGACATCGAGGCTGGCGCCAGGCGCACGCACAGGCCCGCCAGCGGCCGCAACAGGCGGCGCCGGCATCTTCTCCTGGGGGAATGCTTGCACGGCCCTGGCTGTGACTTTTTGAAATAGATGCGACGGAATCTAGTGAAATTTCTGCGACAATATATGTATTAAAAAAGGGAATTATGAAGAATCTATACGATTTTGTTGTACTTGTCGCAGTCTTTGGCGGGACGTTCATTCTTTGCGGTGCAACACTTTTCGTTCCGTTTCTCTTGCTTTATAAAGTGGGTCAAGCAGTTTGCCGGTTCGTCAATAAGCGTTGAGCCGCGCGCGCGGTTCTTCGCATTAAGCATGCTCTATGGCGTCGCATCTATTTCAAAAATCGTCGCTATAATTTCAAAAAGTCACACTGGCGATCACCTGGCCAGGCGGGCAGGGCGCCGACATCGAGGCGCACCAGCTGGTGGACGTGGTACGCGGCGCAGGCCTGCAGCACGGCCCTGGCCAGCGACGCGCGCGGCCGCTGACATCGAGGCCGGCGCCAGGCGCACGCACAGGCCCGCCAGCGGCCGCAACAGGCGGCGCCGGCATCTTCTCCTGGGGGAATGCTTGCACGGCCCTGGCGATCACCTGGCCAGGCGGGCAGGGCGCCGACATCGAGGCGCACCAGCTGGTGGATGTGGTACGCGGCGCAGGCCTGCAGCACGGCTGAACGCCTACTTTCCACCTAATAAATATTGCGCTTGCTGTTGTGCGCCAGTGCGCCGTATGTTTCAGAAATAATCGCAGCAATCTCACCAGGGCAATCATCCACGCGCCGTTTGTCATAAGTCCCCATGTGCATGCCGCGATAACTGATTTCCACAAGGCTTTCTTCGTCAGGGAGGCTACCAAGAGCCGCCGCAAGACAATCGCCGATAGAGGTATCACCAATATCGCCATCCATCTTTTCTTGGTCGTACATCACCGCCCACTCATACACATTCGGCTGGTGGCGCATGATGATGATGCAGGGGTAGGGCATAGCTCGTTTTCCTAAGCTGAGTCTTTTGTGAATGACCAGATCGCAAAGCCAAGCATAAAACAACTGATACCTATCGTTCCTTGTATTTGCTTGGTGAGCGATTCGTTGACCCATTGAACCTCTCCAAGTACGCCACTTACTGACGCGAACATGAAGCCGGCTACTAGACAAAGGGCGATCTGCAAAACAATAAATAATCGTAAAAGTGCTTCCAAAATTCTTCCCCCGGTCATTTCAAAATTGTTTTGGCCGCTTGGCGAATACGGCCAGCTGCGCGTGCTGGCGAGTCGCTGCACTGCGCCCATTCATACGGCGACTGCTGCGCCTTCCGCGTGTCTCAACGTTGCGGCTTTAGGCGCTTTTTCTCTACTAAAGACCATGTAATTCCACCGGCTAGTGGCAACGCTGCTACGGTAATTTCTGCTAAGAAACCTACGATTTGACTCAGAGCTACTCCGGCACTCCCATCGCCGCGCAAATGGGCCATACTCCATTCGTAAACAGGGCTGTAAAATCCTCCATGCGTAAGGGCAAACCCAATGCCTAATGAAAATAAACATAATGCCATTCCCGGCCCGTGAATGGCATCCTGAAGAAAGCTGCTTCCTACAAAGCCACCTGCTATTGCGAGCAGCACAGCAATTACGCAAAAAAGTGTCAGTGAAAAATTGATATCCATTATTTTCCGTTCTATATTTGCTGCAAGGCGGTATGCCACTTGGCGAACAACTCAGCCTCTTCTTTGGAGGTGCTACTCGGATCGCGCGGGTTAACGCGTGCTTCTTCGCGGGCATTTTTCACCGCTTGTAGAACCTCGCCCAATCCCTGCTGTTGATCTTGGCCCGTCATCTCAAAAATACCGGCAAGATGCTTCATGGACAGCCCCAATCTGAAAATTGCACCTTGGTTTTCTGCCAGCTCAATCATTGCCGCACCGACTTCGGCCATCACCATCGAAACGCGAAGCTGAGTCGGAACGGATGTTGCTGCGGTCAGGCTGATCTTCATCATTTCCTCCTGCGGATTCCACCAAATCGTTTATACCGTTTTCGCCTCCGCGAAAGCAGCGCACCGGCTCCTTTATTTTCACGAATGCGATTTCCTAGAATTAATTCAGTTAGTGTGGCCTAAGATGGCTTTGACGCCCATCACTACCAGGCGGGTATGAATAGCCTTGCAGCGTTGGCGTGCCCGGCTAGAAAGGCGCACGTCGTCGGCAAGCTGGCCAAACCCGGCAAGCGTCCCAAACTCACCGAGAACTTTCATGTTCAGCTCAACGCCGAAGCGGTCACGAAGCTCGATGACTGCCGGCACCATCGCCTCTATCTGATCCTCGATTTCTTCACGGTCAATAGCGCTGTCTGATTGCGTGCATAGCACCCGCAGCAGTTCGGTCAGCTCGTATTCCGACAATCCCGCTGCGGGGTTGAAGGCTATTGCTCCAGCAGTCACAAGCCGATTTTTCATACTTTTCCTTGGCCGTCAGGCCGGTTATGTTTTGGATCGTTCAGCCACCCATTTTTGCATCACCGTCGATCACCTTGCAGCCCGTTTTTATAATCAAATGAATAAGTACAGCGATGATTATCACGCCAAATACAGGCGGCGATTCTTCGTGAACGAACACGAAATAGATGGCTGAAAAAATGGCGATCAGCAAGAACGAAAAAGCGACTTTGAGATATTTTTTTTTCATAATTTTTTTTCCTTGGGCCAGCGCGCGGGCGCCGCCAGCTCCCTTCTTTTCCGGGTTAGATCAAATGCGGCGCATCAGTCCGGCCAGTAGGCCGATGGCACGGGATTCGGTCGGGGTAGCACGGTTCATACCGTCGCGGCTCTTCCCCATCACCATTTTGTGCGCGGCCTGGTCGTCCATGTTCTCGGCCTGGCTATTGAACTGATACGGCACGATCACCTTGTCTTTGAAACGCTGCGCTATCTGCTCCGTTGTCGGCGGCGGAGGCGTTGCGGTTGCGCGAAGAGCTATGTATGCCCATTGCTTTTGCAGTTCGTTATTCATGGTCTTCCTCGATCAAAACGGTACGCCAGCAGCCGGCCAGCATGCGGCCCCCCCAGGGCGCGTTTTCCCATTCATAAACCATGCGCTGGAGGGTTTTAAAACCAGTTCGAAATTTGCGGCGTCAGTACGCGGGTTTTTTGTCATCGCTCGATTTCCTCACATCGTATAACTGAATTGGAAGTACCGGCCATCACCCAGCGGAATCGACACAGTGCCCGCGTACTCTTCGCCGGTATAACCGCCGTTTGTGGTCTGATCCACGTAGTGCTTGCCCCACGCAGCGCCGCCATATTGTTCCTGGCCTTTTGGAGACGAAGCAATCTGGTAGTCGAACGTGTAGCCGTCTGCGGTCAGCTCTGCCACAATGTCCGTATAGACCTCGGCGCTCACGACGCGCTGGATTTCTTGCAGTACTGCCTGTCGTTTCACGTCCTCGGCACGCTCATGCGCAATGTGCGCTGCGTCGGCCGCCGCCATCGCGGCGCGGTCTGCCTCACTTAACTTGAATTTGGTTTTCACGATCTTTTCCTTAGTTCCACGGCCACGAATCGGATCTGTGTTTGGACTTCGCCTTGGATGCATCCCAAATTCTGCGCCCGATCCAACCAGCCGCCAACAGCCCTACGATCGTCACCAGTTCACCTGCAATTGGCCATTGGTAACGGAGTACGCCACCAGCGACGACGACTGCCGCTGCAACGGCAAACAGCAAAAGTGTACAGAGTATTTTCACGGCGATTTCCTAGCTCTATCTGGCTGAGCCGAGTGTTTAGCAGCTTCATTAGACGTTCCATTGTAATTACATTGTAATCACTTAAATAAGGTGACGTCAAGTTCCATGTTATCACACGTAGTCACACCAAAGATCACTTGTTGAAATCTCGTAATACGTAAATAAAGTGCTGTATTCAGAGTGAGCTTGCACGAGCTACTTCCAGCCGCCTACACTCGCCGGAATCCTCACGTCCTCGGAAAAGCCGCTCAACAGCAACCGGCGCTGACATCTTCTTATGGGGCAATGCTTGCACGGCCCTGGCGATCACTTGACCAGGCGGGCAGGGCGCCGACATCGAGGCGCACCAGCTGGTGGACGTGGTACGCGGCGCAGGCCTGCAGCACGGCCCTGGCCAGCGACGCGCGCGGCCGCCGACATCGAGGCCGGCGCCAGGCATACGCACAGGCCCGCCAGCGGCCGCAACAGCCGGCGCCGGCATCTTCTCCTGGGGAACGCTTGCACGGCCCTGGCGATCACCTGGCCAGGCGGGTAGGGCGCCGACATCGAGGCCACCAGCTGGTGGACGTGGTGCGCGGCGCAGGCCTGCAGCACGACCCTGGCCAGCGACGCGCGCGGCCGCTGACATCGAGGGCGGCGCTAGGCGCACGCACAGGCCCGCCAGCGGCCGCAACAGCCGGCGCCGGCATTTTCTCCTGGGGGAGTGCTTGCACGGCCCTGGCGATCACCTGGCCAGGCGGGAAGGGCGACGACATCGAGGCGCACCAGCTGGTGGACGTGGTACGCGGCGAAGGCCTGCAGGCCCTGGCTTCACCAGGGCGCCACGCGGGATCGCACTGCCTCGGTTCCTCTATTTGCGCATCATTTTTTTCCTTCTGACGTTTTCATTACTACGTTCTTGTGCGGCGGCGGCCTGCTGCCGGCCGGCGCGGCCTGGTGATTGATGGTGGTGCGCGAGTTGCGCAGCAGTGCGGTTTTGATCTTGTTGATTATGCCGATCAGCATGAAGAATGGATTGAGGAAGTCGAGGACTGGTGATATGAGCCGGTACACGAGCAGCGCAAGCAGGATTGAGGCGAAAACCTGCGTATTCACCAGCGCAGTGAATGCTGGATTGTTCAGGAGAAAAGTGATGTGTTCCATGAGATAACCCGCGTGAGGCGGTTTTTCAAAATATCTGGCGACCGGCCAGTACGGTGCGCCAAGGTGGCGCGGTAATTTCAATGTTTGCACGGCTCTAGCGATCACCAGGCCAGGTGGGCAGCGCTCCGACATCGAGGCGCACCAGCTGGTGGACGTGGTACGCGGCGCAGGCCTGCAGCACGACCCTGGCCAGCGACCGCAACAGCCGACTATAAGCAAGACCAGCGCTTGTTAAGCCAACGCAGCCAAGCACTTGCCAGCGGCATGCCTCCGAAGATGCCACCGAATATTACGCTGCCACGAACCCAATCTGATTGTGGCGCTGCAAACTGCATGGCAATGGCACCGGCAATGCCTGCGGGCAGTAGCATTGCCACAAAAAGTCCCGCTAATATCTGGCAAATTCCGATCAGGTCAGAGCGTTTCCGGCGAGTCCGTGCTTTTTTTACAGAGTTTGTCATTGGCATCTTTTTTTCCTTGTTTAAACTGAGACAGTGAACCTACACAACGTAGCCTTCGCGCATGTACCTACGTAAATAAGCCAACGTTACTTCAAATGGAACCTGATAAAAGACCGCACATTGAATCGCCTTTTTCATACCAAACTTAGCTGCCGCTGCGGCAAATTGGTAGTAGCCCATCTTTACATACGCTGCATTACGAAGCGGTATTTGTCGCCGGCAGAGAAAGGCAATTCGACCTTTTCCCCTTTCCGCAAAATTGCTATGTGGCCGTACACCTCTTGCTCCCCGGTTGATGGCAATTCCACTGAGCATCCTCCCTGGGTTTCTTTTCGTGACATCCCCTCTAGAAAAACATAACTCAAATCGATCTTCACTGCAGTCCCGCTGTTATGTACTTGTACAGGCGTCACAACGGCGGTCAGTCCCGCATGAACAAGGCCAGGCGTGATTACTTTTTTACCAGACGGATCGAAAGAACAATCCTTATCGAAAACATCGGAACTGGTAGTTGACACCATTGCGGGCTTTCCTGGGAACGCAACCAAGTCCCATCGATGCAATTCATTTCCATTATCGGTCATGTAAATACGAAAAGTTTGCGCAGTGGCTTCTTCCACTGCTTGAATTTGCCGCGCAATCATCTGCGGCAAATTGACGCTGTCAACGCCAAGCATCTGCGCGTGAGCAGCAGCTGTCGAGAACACTGCTGCAAAAATTACAACGAGATTTTTCTTCATTTCATCAACCCGCTTCGGCGGTCTTTCTAAGTTCACGGCTACCGGCCGAGTCGGAGCGCTTGCGCGCCAAGTCATCTATTTCAATGCAGATGTCGTTTCGCGGACGCGAAAATTCCGTCCATCAACTACAACTCAAGGTCAGGTTTTGGAGCATGCTGTTTCTCTATCACTTTCTCTTTTGCCTTATCCACCGAGGCCGGTCTATGGTTTTGCTTTTGAACCAATTTTTCCCTATGCGCAAACTCACTGAGCAAGGATTGCTTCAACACTTCCCGCCTTAGCATCACGGGAGGCATGCTCTCTACGAACTCGACAATTTTTCCTGAAATTTCTACGTTTTCTCGGCTGTTTTGTCGGCCTTTTCCCGAACTTTCGCGGCCTTCTTTTCCGCTGCGGCGCTCCTGCGCTGTTCGGCTGCCGCTTCCTTCTCCAGCTTCTTGGCCTGAGATATAGCGGCCTTGTCTTCCTTGGCCTGATCCTTCTCTTTCTTTTCCCGAACCTTTTTCTCTGTCCTGTCCTGACGAATTAGCTCCCGCTCCAAGGCCTCTTCCTGCTGCCTCAATAATTCCATCAATGCCAATTCTCGGCCGTCGCATTGCATGATCGGAATGACGTCTACCGTTGCGTGATCCCATACTACGTGGTGCATCCGATTGCAATAACATTTTAGAGTCGTCTCTGTGATATACCACATTGATATCGGGCATGTTTCGCACGCTGGCGATGGTTGGGGCCGTTGGTCTGGCTGTAGCCTGTGCAATATCGGACTGGTATAGCTCGGCAATTCGGTTATAAATTCCGGTTCCTCTTGGAAATCCTGATCTGGCAATTGCTCTGTCATAGTTTGGTTTCGGATTAACTACATTAAATTTAACAGGAATATCTTCTACTTCATTATTCAACAAACTTTTAGCGGCCTTAATCCATTTTTCCCGTACTTCAACGTGTGTCTTTTTGATAGCATCGAGTAAAGGATCAATTTTTTTCTGACTAGACGAACGCCCATCAACAATCTCTTGTGCAATTTCCTTAGTTTGTTTTGCACGAATCTTTGAAACGCGCGGAGGGTGAGTTTTATCACCCAACTCAATATGCCTAATTACAAGCTTCTCTGGTTTTTGAATGACACCTCGTAGCTGACGTGGCGTAGCTTCGGCATCAATATCATGTAACCGTAAATGAGCAGCGAACGATTCCCTTAGACTCTGTAAGTCATCCCGATTATGACGCAACCGCGTCCCATCAAATCCCTTTATCTTTATAGCCGCATGAACATGCGGGTGCGGTTGGTCTGTATGCAATGCGAATACATACTCATGATTATGGGAATATTCTGACTTTAGTAAATTTCGTACTGCCCCCCTCACACCATCTGGATCAGTCCCCGGAGGCATAGAAAAAAATAAATGTACTGTATCTCGCTGCTCCTTATGTCGCTTCTTATTTTTAAAATCGTCAGCCCAATCAGAAAACAATTCCTTTATTTCATCTTTTCCATTTATCAAATCGCCACGATCATTCTCCAATTCAACCTTGCCGTGGCGACTAATGTATTTTACGTGGGCCTCAATGTGGCCGCCACCTTTACCAAATCCGGTAATCTTTACCATTACTTCTGGAGTACCAGAGACTACTCTAAGCGCCTTATCTCTGGCTGCAGATTTAGAAAAAGATGACCGCAAATTTCTTGCGTTGTTATTCTTTCTCTTTACCGGAGTTTCTTTAGACTTTTCTAATTCTCCCGCAATAATCGCCATCCTTACCCTTCTCCCCATGCACGCTGACTAGACCGCAGCAAAGAACTGATGGCATTTCTGTTTTTACCAATTGCCATCAATAAGGCATCAAAATAAGATCGATTCAGCACATTTACATCGCCTGGACGTTCGTTTAGGGCTTTCGCTATCTGATTAATGTTTCTACCGATAGCCGCAAGCTCACGATTACTAGAATTGAGCGCACCAATTTCATTATGAAGCATCACCGGGCGTTGGGTTAAATTAGATTGAATAAGGTTAGCTGCCCAGGTGCTAGATTTAATTCCGTTAGATTTTGCTCTTGCGGCAACTGCACGGTGAAGAAATAGCGGCAGATAAACGGAAAGCCTTTTGTAGTCTTGCACTTGTACCGGCTCTTGCACTGGCGTAGAAATAGGTTCATCACCAAGATGCGCCAATAAAATCTGCCGGTAAAGCGCCGCTTCTGTTACGCCTTTTTTTGATGCCAAAATGATAAATTTCTGACGAATCTCGGCATCCACTGCTGTCTGAATTGCAACCATAACATCACTCATTTAAATGTGCCACAAGGCAACATTATAGCAAATCCCAATGGATTTAACACACGCTTGCGTATCCTGCCCTCACTTTCAACTCTACGTCCTTCCCAAGCGCTAACAGAGCGCAAGCATTACACCCGGCAGTCAAAAACAGCGCGAAAACCCGCAAGTTCCTGGCTTCGGCAGGGCAACACAAGAGAAAAACCAGGGCAAGTGCATTGCACCACAAACCAGTTAAAACACGCCTACAAAACCACTACAGAGCCTTCACAGAGCAAAAACACATCCCATGTGAAGCAAAAAGGCTTGACGGCGCATGCGCCCCCATAGATAATGCCCTGGCAGCAGCAACGAAAGGACGACCAATGGAAAAAGCAACGCTAAAGCAGGAAATTTTGGCGCTCATCGAAGATCACGCATCACGCTCAAAAATCGCACGCTTACGTGATGTCTTTGATGAAATTGAAACAGCAATGGCTGCTGGGGTAAAACGAAGTGAAATCCTGAAAGCATTGGAAAAACAAGGCATCGTAATGACGTTGGCGACCTTTGAGAACTCATTGCAACGCATACGAAAAAAACGAAAAAATCAGCCAGCAGAAAAAAACATAATGGCACCAGTAAATAGCAGTAATGAAAAAAAGGAACAAACAACACCAGTACGTATTACGCAAGAAAAAACATCTGATCCAAAAACAGTTGATACAATTCTTTCTTCTCAACCGGATTTATTAGCACTATCAAAACACGCACCTAATCAAGGAAACAAATGAAAATCGCTATCGTTCATCTTTGCGGAACAATCGGAAAATCGACTATCGCGGGCCAGATGCTCCGGCCTCGTATCGGTGTCGAACATATTTATGACGTGGAAACTCAAAATACTGGAGCCGGCGCAGATGGCGTAAAAGTTCGCCGTATCAGTGGCAAGGAATATGGCAAGATGCTCGACACCTTGATGCGCGAAGAGAAAGCAGTTGTTGATGTTGGCTCGTCAAATTTTGAAGGCTTTCTTAAAGAAATGCAGCGCCACAGCGGAAGCGAAGAAGAATTCGACTTTTTTGTGGTGCCGGTCATTAATGACAAACGGGTCATTGCTGAAACCATTAAAACTATTCGTACACTTGCCGCAATTGGTGTAGAAAAAAATAAAATCCGAGTTATCTTTAATAAAATTGACTTGGAAGACGGCCCGAACATTGAAAGCACCTTCGCGCCATTATTTGGACTTGCGGCATCCGAACATAATTGCGTTGTAAACAAAAATGCGGTGCTTTACGAAAATGACGCTTACCAGGAATTAAAACAGGTAGCAATTTCGATTGACGATTTAGTTGCAGACGAAACAAACTATCGCGCAGTCTTGCGAGACAATAAAGGCGACGTTGATGCAGAAGATAAAGCCATTTTCCGGCTGAAACTCAAATCGACTGCTAAAACCGCAAACGAAAATATGGACAGGGCGTTTGAAGCACTATTTGAATCGGCATAGCCATGAATGAGGATCATAATACTCAAGATAGGGCTGTAGAAAAATCTCCACGTTTTACCCCGCCACGCACGGCGAGAGACGCATTGATGATTGAAGTTTTAGGCGATCTGGACGGAATTATCAAGGAAGTTGATAAATTCCCGGAAATGATGAAAACGGTTGAAGGTAGTTATTTAGCAACCGTCAAAACTCTTACCGAAGCCTCTGACCAATACAAAGATGCCATTGTTAAATTTTCCGAAGCTGCAAAGCGCGATATTGAAAATCATGTAAAAACCATTCGCGCAAACACAGTTGAAGAAGAAAAAGCAGCACTACAAGAGGCAGCACGATTGGCTTTTCGGTCAGAAGCCTCGGACAAAGCGGCTGACTTAGCAAGAATTCTGACTAACTTAGTGAGTGATTTGCGTCAAAAACGCTTGACGCGGTTCGCAGAAAACATGATTATTGCGACTGGATCGGCAATATTGGCAATCTGCTTGTTTTCGATAGCATCAAAGTAGTATTTCAACTTACATTTATATAATTATTACTGAGGAATTTATGAGCGTTGACATTTCCAAAATGAGCATCCCGCAGCTGCAAGAACTGCAAAAATCCATCACGCAACAAATCAAGGTTCAGCAAGCTAACGAATTATCCAGCGCGCGCGGCCAAGTTCAAAAACTGGCTGAAAGCCTGGGCATCAGCGTTGCCGAGTTGATCGGCAGCACCAAAAATGGCAAGGTGAAAAATCCAAGCGGTTCGGTTCCCGCCCGCTATCGTAATCCAGATGATCCTACACAAACCTGGACTGGCCGTGGACGGCAACCGAACTGGATTAAATCTTCGGGAAAAACACTTGAAGAACTGCTGATTAAATGAAAAAGGCCGGGATTATCCCGGCTTTTTTCTTTTCGTAATTCTGTAAAGAGAAGGTGTCGCCCTAAACGGGCGACAGGCCGCTAAAGCAAAATCCCGGCCCGCTGTCGCGCCTTCTTCGATGACTCATAAATCAGAACAGCGCGCATCAAGGTCGATTACCTGCACTGTCAGGCACGCCACATACTGCACCAGGGCGGCGCCGGCACGGCGCTGCCCATCGACGCGCGCAGCGGTCGGGATCGTGGCCGGCCAGCTGGTGCGGCGGCGCGTAGCGCCGAGTGACGATGAAGGTGTC
>NZ_JACYMK010000023.1:0-12169 GCF_020858135.1 Janthinobacterium sp. FW305-128
ACAAGCCCCTGAGTTTGCGGCATGGAGGGTCTGACCCCGGCTGTTCATCAGCTGCCAATGCAACAGACGAAAAAAAGGCAGCGCTGCGCGCTGCCTTTGTCATTTATCAAACCAATTAAAAGTGATAAGCGACTTTGACGTTCATGTAATTGACGCCGCTGTTCGGTTTCTTGTAGCCGCCGTTCGAGAAATGCTGGATTTTCGCAGCGACTTCCCATTTGTTATTGAAGACATACCCGATGCCGATATGGTCGCCGAACTGGAAGTGGGTCGACAGGCGGTTATCGTCGTTATCGTACAGCTTGGACAGCATGTGCACGCCAATGCCGCCTTCCGCGTAGAAGCCCAGTTTATTCGTGTTTTCAAAGCGGAAGACAGGAGTAAAGCCCAGGTCCCACAGTTTTTGATGCTGGCCAGGGACGTTGCGATAGCTCTTGCCATCCCAACCGCCGATGCTGGCATCCCAGTAACCGCTCAGCTGCGTGCCATTCGATACAAACCAGGCCTTATCCCAGTTCGAGGTCACGCCAGCACGCAACATCTGTACTTTGACGCCCTTGGCATATTCGCCGTAGACGGAGTCGATCAGTTTGTCGTCGGCGGCAAAGCCGGCGTTGGCCGCCATCAGCGCGGTGACGGCGGCGATGGATTTGAGGAGATTCTTCTTGAAGAACATAGAGGCTTTCATCGTAAAATTGGCCGTTAGGCTTGTCTTGTTTGTACAGGCACCTTGCTTTGCATGCCGCTCTCGCCACTTGTTGATCTCAGGGGTTCAATTGACATTCTCTACAAAAATCGCATTTCTTGGTATCGGTCTGATGGGGGATCCGATGGTCCGGTGCCTGCTACGCGCTGGATATTCTGTCACAATTTGGAATCGCACGCACAGCAAGGCCGAAGTCCTGCGTGCGGCAGGGGCGCAGCCGGCCGTTTCCGTGGCTGAGGCGGTCAATGGTGCGGACGTGGTCATCTCGATGCTGGAAGCCGGCCCCATCGTGGCGCAGGTGTTGCAAGAAGCGCTGCCGGCCCTGGCAACTGGCGCGATCTGGATCGACATGAGCTCCACCAGACAATCAGAAGCCCAGCAATTCCATGCCACTCTGCACGCCGCTGGCCATGGCTTCATCGATGCGCCCGTGTCGGGCGGCGTCGGCGGAGCGCAGGCGGGTACCTTGGCTATCATGGCCGGCGCCAGCGCCAGCGATTACGCGCGGGTTGAATCGATTCTAGCGGCCATGGGGCGCCCGACTCTGGTGGGCCCGCCCGGCAGTGGCCAGGTGGCCAAGCTGTGCAATCAGCTGATCGTCGGCGCGACATTGACTATCGTGGCGGAAGCCTTGCTGCTGGCCCAGGCGGCCGGCGCCGATGCGAGCGCCGTACGCGCCGCTATTCGCGGCGGTTTTGCCGAGAGCAAGATTTTGGAGGTGCATGGCCAGCGCATGCTGGAGCGCAACTTTGTTGCCGGTGGCCAGGTGAAGAGCCAGATCAAGGATATGCACAACATCCTCGCGGCGGCCGAGGCGGCCCACGTCACCTTGCCGGTGACGCAACTGGTGACGCAGCGCTATGAAACCCTCGCCACCAGCCACCCGACGGCCGACCATGCGGCGGCCTTGCTGGCCCTGGAAGCGTTGAATCCGGGCCAGCGCCTGGGCGGCGGCCCGGATAAGCTGAGTTGAATCAAACGATGGGCAGGCTCGCTTCGGCCAGCTTGACCCAGAAACTGGCGCCGATCGGCAGCAGATTGTCGTTGAAGTCGTAGCTGCCGTTGTGCAAGACGCACGGACCCAGGCCGTGGCCGCCATCGCGGTGCTCGCCATCGCCATTGCCGATGAAGATGTAGCAGCCAGCCTTTTCCTGCAGGAAAAAGGCGAAATCTTCCGCGCCCATCGTTGGTTCGACATGCGCGTTGACCTTGTCCGCGCCCACCACGCTTTTCATCACGTCGACGGCAAACGCCGTTTCCTTCGCATGGTTGACCAGCGGCGGATAGTTGCGCTTGAAGTGGAAATCGACTTCCGCGCCAAATGCGGCGGCCGTGTGCACGGCGATGTCGCGCATGCGCTCTTCGATCAGGTCCAGCACGGGCGTGGTGAAGGTGCGCACGGTGCCGACCAGGCTCGCGTCATCGGGAATCACGTTGGTGGCGCTGCCCGCATGGATTTGCGTGATCGACAGCACGGCCGTGTCTAGCGGACTCTTGTTGCGCGTGATGACGGTTTGCCAGCTTTGCGCGATCTGCACGGCCACCATGACGGGGTCGATGCCCTTGTGGGGCTGGGCCGCATGCGCGCCCTTGCCTTTGACGGTGACGTGGAATTCATTGCTCGACGCCATCATCGGGCCTTCCACCACGCTCAGGGTGCCCGTTTCCGCGCCTGGCCAGTTGTGCATGCCGTAGATGGCATCCATGGGAAAGCGGGTAAACAAGCCGTCTGCTATCATTTCGCGCGCGCCGGCACCGCCTTCTTCCGCCGGCTGGAAGACGAGGTAGACGGTGCCGTCGAAGTTGCGGTGTTGCGCCAGGTAATGGGCCGCCCCCAGCAGCATGGCCGTGTGGCCGTCGTGGCCGCAGGCGTGCATCTTGCCCGGGTGGCGCGAGGCATGCTCGAAGGTATTCATTTCCTGCATGGGCAAGGCATCCATATCGGCGCGCAGGCCGATGGCGCGTGTCGAGGTACCATTTTTGATGATGCCGACCACACCAGTGCGGCCCAGGCCGCGCACCACGGGAATGCCCCATTCCGTCAGTTTGGCGGCGACCACGTCCGAGGTGCGCTGTTCTTCGTAGCACAGCTCGGGGTGCGCATGCAGGTCGCGGCGGATACCTTGCAGTTCGGATTGAAACGCCAAGATCGGATCAACTAGTTTCATGGGACTCTCCTGTGGATGCTGGCACGCAGCAATGTATGGCGCGCCGGACCGCGCTTGTTTGATCAAAAACAGACGCGGCTAATAGTGCATTGTAGCCCTTGTTTGCGGGGTAAATCCAGCGCACGGACCAGCTTGCCCTGACGCCAACAGCAAGCGCGCGGAATGGTTTACAGTATCGCCTTCCCCCAACGTTTTTGGATTACCCGATGACCACCACCCAAGTGCGCGCCGCCTGCCCGCTCGATTGCCCCGATACCTGCGCCTTGCTGGTCACCGTGACCGATGGGGTGGCCACCGCCGTCAAGGGCGATCCCGACCACCCGACCACGGCTGGCGTGCTGTGCACCAAGGTATCGCGCTTCACGGAACGCACCTACCATGCGGACCGGCTGCTGCATCCGCTGCGCCGCGTGGGCAAGAAGGGGGAAGGCAAGTTCGAGCGCATCAGCTGGGAAGAGGCACTGCAGACCATCGCCGCCCGATTGAAACCGATCGCCGCGCGCGATCCGCAGGCGATCTTGCCGTACAGCTACTGCGGCACCATGGGCCTGGTGCAGGGCGAATCGATGTCTTCGCGCTTCTTCAACCAGCTCGGCGCTTCCCTGCTGGACCGCACCATCTGCGCGTCGGCCGGCGCCACGGGCTACCGCTACACGGTGGGCGCCAGCATCGGCACGGACCTGGAGCAGTTCCAGAACGCCAAATTGATCATCATCTGGGGCGGCAATCCCATCGCCTCGAACCTGCACTTCTGGATGCGCGCGCAAGAGGCCAAGCGCAACGGCGCCACCCTGATCGCCATCGACCCTTACCGTTCGCTGACGGCAGAAAAATGCCATCAGCATATCGCTTTGCTGCCGGGCACCGATGCGGCCCTGGCGCTAGGTTTGATGCATGTCTTGATCACCGAAGATCTGGTCGACCATGACTACATCGAACGCTACACGCTCGGCTACGATGCCTTGAAACAGCGCGCTTTGGCGTGGCCGCCCGAGCGCGCGGCCGAGGTGTGCGGCATCACGGCCACGGAAGTGGTGGAACTGGCGCGCCTGTATGGCCAGGCTTGCCGTTCCGGCGAGGGCGCCGCCATCCGTGCCAACTATGGCGTGCAGCGCGTGCATGGTGGCGGCATGGCCGTGCGCAATATCGCCTGCCTGCCGGCCCTGACGGGTGCCTGGCGCCATCCGGCCGGCGGCATGCAGCTGTCGAGCTCGGGTTCCTTCCCCGTCAACCGCAAGGCCTTGCAGCGCCCCGACTTATTGAAAGGCACGCCGCGCACCATCAACATGAGCACTATCGGCGACGATTTATTGAAAGAAAGTTCCGCCGAGTTCGGCCCGCAAGTCGAGGCCGTGATCGTCTACAACTCGAATCCGCTGGCCGTGGCGCCCGATTCGTCGAAAGTGGCGCAGGGTTTTGCCCGCGAAGATTTGTTTACGGTCGTGCTCGAGCACTTCCAGACCGATACCGTCGATTACGCCGACATCGTGCTGCCCGCCACCACGCAGCTGGAACATGTCGATGCGCATTCCACCTACGGCCATTTGTACATGATGGCGAACAATGCGGCCGTGGCGCCGCTGGGCGAAGCGAAGGCGAATACGGAAATCTTCCGCCTGCTGGCCCAATACATGGGCTTTGATGACCCGTGCTTCCAGGAAAGCGACGATGCGCTGGCGGCCAAGGCCTTCGATGCGACGGATGCCCGTGCCGTGCATTTCGACTGGGAATCGCTGAAACGCACGGGCTGGCAAAAGCTGGCCATGCCCGAGGCGCCCTTTGCCGAAGGTGGTTTCCCCACGCCATCGGGCAAGTGCGAGTTGTATTCCAGCGCCATGGCGCAGGCGGGACTCGATCCCTTGCCGACCTATATCGCGCCGCATGAATCGCCAGCGAGCAATCCCGCGCTGGCGGCGCGCTTCCCGCTGGCCATGATTTCGCCGCCGGCGCGCAACTTCCTCAATTCCACTTTTGTGAACGTGAAAAGCCTGCGCGCGGCCGAGGGCGAGCCGCACCTCGATATCCATCCGGACGATTGTGCCGCGCGCGGCATCGCGGCCGGCGACATGGTGCGCATCTTCAATGACCGCGGCAGCTTTGTCGCCAAGGCCAGGGTCACGGACAAGGCGAGACGTGGCCTGGTGGTGGGCTTGTCCGTGTGGTGGAAAAAGCTCGCCAGCGACGGCAAGAACGCCAATGAAGTGACGAGCCAGCGCCTGACGGACATGGGCCGCGCGCCCACCTTTTATGACACGCTGGTCGAAGTGGAAAAGGTTGCCTGACATGGCCCGCTGGCCGGCCCGGCTGCTTGTCGGCATGCTGTGCCTGCCGCTGGGCGGCTGCACGCAGCTGCGCTACTACACGCAGGCGGCGCAGGGGCAATATGCGCTGTGGTCCGGCGCGCGCCCCATCGGTGACTGGCTCGATGACCCGGCCACCGAACCGCGCCTGAAAGTGCGCCTGGCCAAGGCGCAGCAGATCCGCCGCTTTGCCGTCAGCGAACTGGATTTGCCGGACAATGGCAGCTACAAGAATTACGCCGCCCTGCGGCGCCCGTTCGTGCTGTGGAACGTGGTGGCCACGCCGGAATTGTCGCTGCAGCCGCTGCAATGGTGTTTTCCCATCGCCGGCTGCGTCAGTTACCGCGGCTATTACAGCAAGGATGAGGCGCTCGCGTATGCCGACGAGCTGCGCGCCCAGCATTACGACGTGCAGGTGGGCGGCGTGCCCGCGTATTCCACCCTGGGCTGGTTCGACGATCCCCTGCTGTCGACCTTTATCAACTACAACGATGCGGAACTGGCGCGCCTGATCTTCCATGAACTGGCGCACCAGGTGGTGTATGTGCCCGGCGATTCGGCCTTCAACGAATCGTTTGCCAGCGCCGTGGAAGAGGCGGGCGTGCAGCGCTGGCTGGCGCGCGAGGGCAATGACGCGATGCGCGCGTCGTACGCCCAGTATGCGGCGCGGCGCCAGGATTTTCTGGCCCTGCTGCTGACATACCGGGGGGAACTGGACGCCGTGTATGCGAGCGACGCCAGCGATGCGGAGAAGCGCGCGCGCAAGGCGCAGGTGTTTGCAGCATTGAAAGACGCGTATCAGGTGCTCAAGCAAAACTGGGGCGGTTTTGCCGGTTACGACCGCTGGTTCGAGCAGCCATTGAGCAATGCGCACCTGGCTTCGGTGTCTACCTACAATGAATTTTTGCCTGCCTTCAAAAAATTGCTGGAAGAAAAAAAGAACTTTCGTGCTTTTTATGCTGCAGTGCACACAATGGCCCAGCTCAAGAAGCCCGAGCGCAGGCATGCGCTGGAACAATTGTCCAGCCCCTGACCCGTAAAGATTGTCCAGTACGCCGAGGCAAGCGATTCGGTAACAGCGTATTTATCGTGCTGCAATGCAGCATAAAAAGGCCTTAGAGTTGCTGCTCGAATACTGTTGAAAGCGCTTGCATGGAAGCGCGGCGCCCGATAGCATCGCATTAGTAGCATAGAGCAATTGCTCGTCAGAATGCTCAAACTGACTGCTGGACGACAGAATCCGCAGCGATGATCCGCGTCGGCAAGATGCGCCGGCTCCCCCACGATTATTCGAGACAAGAGGCACAGGATGGAAAAAATTTGGCTGAAGTCGTATCCTCCCGGCGTCCCCGCCGACATCGATCCTGATCAATATCGTTCGCTGGTGCATTTGCTGGAAGAAGCGTTTCAAAAATATGCGGATCGTAATGCCTATGTCTGCATGGACAAATTTCTCACCTATGCCGAACTCGATACCTATTCGCGCCAGCTGGGGGCCTTTCTGCAAAGCCGTGGGCTGAAGAAGGGGGCCAGGGTGGCCCTGATGATGCCGAACGTGCTCCAGTATCCGGTCGCGATCGCGGCCGTCCTGCGCGCCGGCTACACGGTGGTCAACGTCAACCCTTTATATACGCCGCGCGAACTTGAGCACCAGCTCAACGATTCGGGCAGCGAAGCGATCATCGTGCTGGAAAATTTTGCCCATACGGTCGAGCAAGTATTGAGCAAGACGGCCGTCAAGCACATCGTCGTCGCCAGCATGGGCGAAATGCTCGGTGGCTTGAAGGGCATGATCGTCAATTTTGTCGTGCGCAACGTCAAGAAAATGGTGCCTGCGTATTCCTTGCCGAACGCCATGCGTTTCAAGCAAGCGCTGGCGCTGGGCAGCCGCATGAAGCTCACGCCCGTCGAGCTGAGCATCAACGATCCCGCTTTCCTGCAATATACGGGCGGCACGACGGGCGTGTCGAAAGGCGCGACCTTGAGCCACCGCAATGTGATCGCCAATGTGCTGCAAAGCGAAGCGTGGTCGGGCGCGGCGCTCGACCAGAACAGCAAGGAACAGATGATCGTCGTCTGCGCCTTGCCGCTGTACCATATCTTTGCCCTGACGGCCTGCGCCATGTGGGGCACGCGCGTGGGCGCCCTGAATATCCTGATCCCGAATCCGCGCGATATCCCGGGCCTGATCAAGGAACTGGGCAAATACAAGTTCAATTTGTTGCCGGCGGTCAATACGCTGTATAACGCGCTGGTCAATCACCCCGATTTCGCCAAGCTCGATTTCTCGGGCTTGAAGATCGCCAATGGCGGCGGCATGGCGGTGCAGCAAGCCGTCAACGACAAGTGGCTGCAGGTGACGGGCGTGTCCATCATCGAAGGCTACGGCTTGTCCGAAACGTCGCCCGTCGCCACCTGCAACCGTGCCGACAGCACGGCGTTTTCCGGCACCATCGGCTTGCCCGTGCCATCGACCGATATCGCCATCCTCGACGATGACGGAAAGGAAGTGCCGCTGGGCCAGACGGGCGAGATCGCCATCCGTGGCCCGCAAGTGATGAGCGGCTACTGGAACCGTCCCGATGAGACGGCCAAGGTCATGACACCGGACGGCTATTTTAAATCGGGCGACGTGGGCATCATGGACGAGCGCGGCTACGTGAAGATCGTGGATCGCAAGAAAGACATGATTCTCGTCTCCGGCTTCAATGTGTATCCGAACGAAGTCGAAGCCGTCATCGCGGCCCATCCGGGCGTGCTCGAATGCGCGTGCGTGGGCGTGCCCGATGAACACTCGGGCGAAGCCGTGAAAGTATTTGTCGTGCGCAAGGACCCGAACCTGACCCAGGCCGTGCTGGCCGCGTATTGCAAGGAGCAGTTCACGGGCTACAAGCGGCCGAAATACATCGAATTCCGCGATGAACTGCCGAAGACCAACGTCGGCAAGATTTTGCGTCGCGCCTTGCGCGATGAAACGAAGATAGCAGCATAAACAGTGTGGATGCGCCAGGAGGCGCATCCCTTTTACAGATAAAGATGAGGCGAGATGGACAAGATTTGGTTGAAGTCGTACCCGGACAGCGTGCCCGCAGAGATTGATTGCACGCAATACCGTTCCGTCACGCATTTGCTGGAAGAGTCGTTCCAGAAATATGCGGACCGCAATGCTTTCGTGTGCATGGATAAATTCCTGACCTACCGCGAGCTCGACCAGTTGTCGCTGCAGATGGGCGCCTGGCTGCAAAGCAAGGGGCTGCAACGGGGCGCGCGCGTGGCGATCATGCTGCCGAACGTACTGCAATATCCGGTCGCCATGGCGGCGATCCTGCGCGCCGGCTACACGGTGGTGAACGTCAATCCGCTGTACACGCCGCGCGAACTGCAGCACCAGCTGGTCGATTCGGGCAGCGAAGCGATCATCGTGCTGGAAAACTTCGCCACGACGGTCGAACAGGTGTTGCCGCATACCCAAGTCAAGCATGTGATCGTCGCCACCATGGGCGACTTGCTGGGCGGCTTGAAGGGCACCATCGTCAACTTCGTCGTGCGCAAGATCAAGAAAATGGTGCCTGCGTTTTCCTTGCCGAACGCCATCAGTTTCAACAAGATGCTGGCCGAGGGGGCACGCTTGAGCCTGACGCCGGTGCAGCAGGGGCATGACGATATCGTCTTCCTGCAATACACGGGCGGCACGACGGGCGTCTCAAAAGGCGCGATGCTGTTGCACCGTAACGTGATTGCCAACGTATTGCAAAACGAGGCGTGGATGGCGCCCGTGATGACCAAGGAAATGCGCGCCACCTCGATGGGATTCATGTGCGCCTTGCCCCTGTATCACATCTATTCGCTGACGGTTAGCGCCCTGATGGGCATGCGCGTGGGCGGCTTGAACGTGCTGATTCCCAACCCGCGCGACATCCCTGGTTTCGTCAAGGAATTGAGCAAGCACAAGATCGTCGTCTTCCCGGCCGTCAATACCCTGTACAACGCGCTGCTGAACAATGCGGACTTTGCCAAGCTCGATTTCTCCAGCTACAAAGTGTGCAACGGCGGCGGCATGGCCTTGCAACGCAACGTGGCGGAACGCTGGCTGAAACTGACGGGCTGCCCGCTGATCGAAGGCTATGGCATGTCGGAAACATCACCCGTGGTGACGGGCAACCGCGTCGACATCACGGAATTTACGGGCACCATCGGCTTGCCTTTCCCGTCGACGGAAGTGGCGATTCTGAATGACGATGGCGTGGAAGTGCCGCTGGGCGAGCCCGGCGAAATCGCCGTGCGCGGCCCGCAAGTGATGGCGGGATATTGGCAGCGTCCGGACGAGACGGCCAAGTCGATGACGGCCGACGGCTACTTCAAGACGGGCGACGTGGGCGTCATGGACGAGCGTGGCTATGTGAAGATTGTCGACCGCAAGAAAGACATGATCATCGTCTCCGGCTTCAATGTGTATCCGAACGAGGTGGAAGACGTGGTCGCGTCCTGCCCTGGTGTGCTCGAATGCGCCTGCATCGGCGTGCCGGACGCCAACGCGGGCGAAGCCGTGAAAGTGTTTGTTGTGCGCAAGGACCCGAACCTGACGGTGGAACAGATCCGCGAGCATTGCAAACATGAATTGACGGCCTACAAGAAACCGAAATACATCGAGTTCCGCGATGAATTGCCGAAGACGAATGTCGGCAAGATATTGCGCCGTCAATTGCGCGACGAAAAGAAAGTAGCTTAATTCGCCGCCAAGGCCGTGTCCGCCGCTACGGCTTGCCGTGGCCTGGCGGGCAGGCCGAAACAGGGGCGCAGCCAGTGCACTTTGCTGATCAGCAGCGACGTTGCCAACCAGCAAGTCGCCACCGTGCCAGCCAGTATCAGCAGCGGTTCCAGCACGGGACCCAGTTTTAACGGCACCAGCCAGTAAGCCAGCAGGATAATCGCGCTCTGGTGCAATATGTACCAGGGAAACACGGCCTGGCGCGCCCATGGCAGCCAGGCAAACGGTTTATTCAGCAAGGTGTGCGACCAGCCCAGGATGGCGCAGATGGCCAGCCACATGTATAGATTGCGCATGGGCCAGGAGCCGAACGCGGCCCAGGTCAGCAGGTTCTCCGAATATATCTGGTCGAAAAACATATACACGGCAAACGCGCCCAGGCCCAGCCACAGCGTATGCCAGCGCAAGCGCGCCAGTTCCGCCCACAATCCCTTGTCATTGCCCAGCCACCAGCCATACAGGAACAGCGTGAAATACATGGCGTGCGCATACCAGTCGCGCACCAGCGCATGGGTTTCCGGATAGCGCATTTTGAGGAAGACCATGGCCGCCAAGGGTGGCAGGGCAGGCAGGACGAGCAGATGCCAGCCGCGCAAGCGCTGGAACCGGGGGCGCAGCGCCGTCAGCAGCGGTTGCAGCGCCACCAGTACGATGATGTACAGCAGCAAGTACACGAGATACCACAGGTGGTTCCAGGTAAAGCCATATTGCCAGCCATCGAAGGCGCCTGCCGGCCAGGCATGGCCGCCAAAGTAATGCAGCAGGAACTGCCCATATCCAGGCTCGACCAGGCCCTTGCTGACCCCTTCGCAATACGGCTGGATGGGAATGATGACGGCCATGCCGAACAGCAGCGGCGGCAGCAGCCGCTTGGTCCTGCGCCATAGGAAGGCGCCGCGCGAAGCCTGCGTCATCATGGCGCACGAGACGCCGGAGATGAGGAAGACGATTTCCATGCGCCAGCGGTTGAGGAAGATCAGCGGCATGTTCAAGGCATCGGTGGCGTAGCTGCTGTGCATGTGAAAGTGCCATCCATCCATGTACAGCAGGGCAGTGTGATAGACAATCAGCAGGCTGAAGACGAGAAAGCGCAAGGCGTCGATATCGTGACGGCGGGAGGCTATGGTCATGATCGTGGGCGAGTGGTGAAGGAAACCACAGCATAGGCAGCGACGGGGCAGCGTGCCAGCGAAATGGGACCAGCGGACGGCTGGCTGGGACGAATGGATCGCCTGGGACGGGTGTGGGACCTTACAATCATGTAACTCATTCAAGCCCCCAAACCATGCACATCGCTTCCACTGACCTGTTGCAACGTTATCAACGCTGGCGCCGCGTGGCCGAGCCGGGATTCTGGATCGTGCTGTATCCGCTGCAGGCCAGCGTCAACAGCTGGCTGGTCTGGCTGGACCTGCAGCGCGCTGGCGTCAATACGCCATTCTGGGAAGTGGCCGTGTGGGAGTGGAGCAGCAATCTGGTGCTGCTGGCGCTGGTGCCCGTGGTCGTGCTGGCGGGACAGTACCGGCCGCTGCACCTGGTGTTCCAGCGCCAGAACCTGCGCTGGCACCTGGCCGCGTCGGTCGCCTACAGCCTGGCGCACGTGGCGGCCATGGTGGCCTTGCGCAAGCTGGCGTACTGGAGCGCCGGCAGCGCTTACGATTTCGGTCATTGGTGGCGCGAGTTGCCGTATGAATACCTGAAAGATGTGCGTGCTTACTTCCTCGTCCTGCTGGCGGTGGGCTTTTACCAGTTGCTGCTGATGCGCTGGCAAGGCGAGGCGACCTTGCTGGGCGAGCCCGATGAAGGACCCGCCGTGGAACCGGTGCAGCAGCCGGAACGTTTCCTGGTGCGCAAGCTGGGCAAGGATTTTCTGTTGCCTGCTCTTGAGATCGAATGGATACAAGCTTGGGGCAACTATGTGAACCTGCATGTGCGCGGGCACGATTATCCGCTGCGTTCGACCATGGCCGCCATTGAGCGCCGCCTCGATGGCAAGCGCTTTGTGCGCGTGCACCGCAGCTATATCGTCAATCTGGATTTCGTGCAGGCCATCATACCGCTGGAATCGGGCGACGCGCGCGCCGTGCTGTCCACGGGCGGCGAAGTGCCCGTCAGCCGGCGCTACCGCGACGCCTTGAAAAGCGTAGCTTAGAAACGGTTTAATAACTTAGCGGAAATTTAGTCGACGCAGCAGCAACGAACCCATGGCCAGGTAAATCATATTTTC
>NZ_JACYMK010000024.1:0-11475 GCF_020858135.1 Janthinobacterium sp. FW305-128
ATGCCGAACATGTCGGTCACGCCATTGGCGGCCAGGGTTTCCACGAACGCTTCGGAAGGCGTCATCTTTTGCGGGCCGGTGGGGATGGCCGCTGCGGCGGCGGCTTTTTGCTCGGTCATGTCATTCATGGGTGTCTCCTGGTCTGTGGTAATGAACTGCAGCGTATTTATCAACTTATTTATCAAAAAACGGTATATTTTGTTCCGAAATTTGATATACAATTCAATTTAAGCGTTCGGCAATCAAAAGTCAAACAGAATTTCGAGGAAACGGTACAATTTGAGTTCGAAAATGAAATAAGCTGATGTAACACTCAGATACCCAACCGAGGCCACCATGGACATGATTTCATCCCCAAAACTTGAGCCGGAAAAACTGGAAGGCGACACGCCCACGATGCGTTTGTTTGCCTTGCTGGAAGTGATTGCCGAAAAAGACCAGTTGCTGTCGCTGCAAGCGCTGGTGGAAGAAACGGGGCTGCCGAAGCCCACTTTGCACCGCATGCTGCAACAGCTGGAAAGCGTGGGCGTGCTGCAGCGCGAAAGCGACGGGCGCCACTACAGCACGGGCGTGCGCCTGCGCCGCCTGGCGTCTAACCTCTTGATTAACAACACCTTCCATGGCGCCCGCCGCATGGTCTTGCGCCAGCTGGTCGAGGAAGTGGGCGAAAGCTGCAACCTGACGGCCTTCAGCGGCAGCGAAGTGGTGTACCTGGACCGGGTGGAAACGGCGGCCCCGCTGCGCTTCTACCTGCATCCCGGTTCGCGGGTGCCGGCACACTGCTCGTCGAGCGGCAAGCTGTTCCTGGCGCAAATGACGCCCGTGCAACGGCGCCGCCTGCTGGGCCACATGGAATTGACGCGCTTTACGGACAAGACGGAAACGGACCCCGTCAAGCTCGAGCGCGAACTGGAACTGGTGCGCCGCAACGGCTACGCGCTGGACGACGAGGAATTCCTGCCCGGCCTGCTGTGCGTGGCCGTGCTGGTGCCGAACCCGAACGGCCGCTCGAACCTGGCCGTGGCGATCCAGGCTCCCATCATCCGTTTGACGCACGACAAGGCTTTACATTTCTTGCCAGCATTGCAACGCGCCGCGCAAGCCCTGGCCGCCATCGAATCGGAAACCATGCCGACCACGGGCGGGGACGACGACGCATTGCAGACAGGTAATTCATAACCGCTGCGGCACCCATGCTGCGGCTTGACCAGGAGAACAAGGTGCCAGATTCACGCCAACATCCCCCCGCCGCCGCAGCGCAAACCTTGCAGTCCGTGCGCAGCCTGTTCCATATCGACAGCGACTTGCTCGTGCCCGTCTTCACGGAACGCGACCCGCACGTGCCCGACATCGATCCCGCCTACCGCTTCAACAAGGACGTGACCCTGGCCATCCTGGCCGGCTTCACGCATAACCGCCGCGTGATGGTGCAGGGCTTGCACGGCACGGGCAAATCCACGCATATCGAGCAGGTGGCGGCGCGCCTGAACTGGCCCTGCGTGCGCGTCAACCTCGACGGCCACATCAGCCGCCTGGATCTGGTCGGCAAGGACGCCATCGTGCTGCGCGAACAGCAGCAAGTGACGGAATTCCAGGAAGGCATCGTGCCCTGGTCGCTGCAACGGCCCGTGGCCCTGATCTTCGACGAGTACGACGCGGGCCGCCCCGACGTGATGTTCGTCATCCAGCGCATCCTCGAGCGCGACGGCAAGTTTACTTTGCTCGACCAGAACCGGGTCATCACGCCCCACCCCCACTTCCGCCTGTTCGCCACCTCGAACACGGTGGGTCTGGGCAACCTGAACGGCATGTACCACGGCACGCAAGTGCTCAATCACGCGCAGATCGACCGCTGGAACATCGTTGCCACATTGAACTATTTGCCGCAGGACGAAGAAACGGACATCGTGCTGGCGCGTGTCCCCGCCATGAATGACGACGCGGGCCGCCAGCTGGCAAGCCGCATGGTGGCCGTGGCCAGCCTCACGCGCCACGGCTATGCGGCGGGCGACCTCGCGTGCCTGATGTCGCCGCGCACGGTAATCACCTGGGCGGAAAACTGCCAGATCTTCCGCGATCCGGCCCTGGCCTTCCGCCTGTCCTTCCTCAACAAATGCGACGAGGCCGAGCGGCCCATGGTCGCCGAGTATTACCAGCGCTGTTTCAACGAGGAATTGCTGGCGACGGCGCCATGAAGGCCGAAGCGACGGCGCCCGCCGCCTACACGCGCGAGCAGCAGGAAACGGATGAACTGTGCGCAGGCGCCATCCGGGCGCTCAGCGGCCTAGCGGCGATACGCTACCGGGGACGGCGCCTGCACGACGGCCACCGCCCCCTGCCCATCCACGCGGCGCATCTGCAGCCCGATGCGGCGCTGCAGGATTTGCCCTCGCTGCGCGGCGCGGCCGACAGCGTGGCCCTGCGCCTGCTGCACACGGATGCGGCCCTGCACAAGTCGCTGTGCCCGCCCGAGCCCGTGGCGCGGCTCGTCTTCGAGCTGCTGGAGCAACTGCGCGTGGAAACGCTGGCGCCAGATCAGCATGCCGGCGTCATCGCCAACCTGCGCCACCGTTTCACGGCCTGGTCGCACGCGTTCTACGATTCCGGCCTGGCCGAAGGCGCATCGGGCTTGCTCTTGTATACAGTGTTCCAGATGTGCTGGTCGCGCCTGACGGCCCGGCCCGTGCTGGAAAAGACGGAAGATTTCATCGAAGCGACGCGCTGGTCCGTTTCCTCGCAACTGAGCGGCGACCTGGCGGGCTTGCGCCGCCACCGCACCGACCAGGCCGCCTTTGCGCGCCACGCACTGGCCATCGCCCATGCCGTCGATGCCATGCTGAAAGAGGCGCAAGCGGCGCGCGAGGGAGACCAGGACGACGGGGGCGACGCCAAGGCGCGGGCAGCGTTCAAGCTGCTGCTCGATTTCGACAGCGATAACGACAATGTGCCAGACGCCGCCCCGCTGGGCGAGAGCCGCGCCTTCAGCGATGGCGCTGGCGGCTACAAGGCGTACTCCACGGCCTACGACCGCGAAGACAAGGCGGGCGACCTCGTGCGCCGCGCCCTGCTGCTCGAGTACCGCGAACGCATGGATGCGCGCATCGCCAGCCTGGGCATCAACACGGCGCGCCTGGCCCGGCGCTTCACGCAATTGCTGGCCGTGCCCCAGCGCGACGGCTGGTCGTTCGGCGAGGAAGAAGGTTATATCGATGGCCGGCGCCTGGCGCAGCTGATCAGCTCGCCCTCCGAGCGCCGCTTGTTCCGCAAGGAACAATTTCTGCCCCAGGCTGATTGCCTCGTCACCTTTCTCGTCGATTGCTCCGGTTCCATGAAGACGCATGCGGAATCCGTGGCCGTGCTGCTGGACATCTTGCTGCGCGCACTGGATCAGGCGGGCATCACGACGGAATTGCTGGGCTTTACGACGGGCGCGTGGAACGGGGGCCGCGTCAAGCGCGACTGGATGCGCGCCCGCTCGCCCGCCAACCCGGGCCGCTTGAACGAACTCGTACACATGGTGTTCAAGGATGGCGAGACGAACTGGCGCCGCGCGCGGCCCGATATCGCCGCCCTGCTGAAGGCGGACCTGTACCGCGAAGGCGTCGATGGCGAAGCTGTGGATTGGGCGTGCACGCGCATGCTGGCGCGGCCGGAGCGGCGGCGCATCCTGCTCGTCGTGTCAGATGGTTGCCCGATGGATACGGCCACGAATCTGGCCAACGACGAGTTTTACCTGGCGCAACATCTGAAACAGGTGGTGGCGCGCCGCGAAGCGCAGGGCGCCGTGGAAATTTGCGGGCTGGGCCTGGGCCTGGACCTGGGCGCCTACTACAGCCGCAGCCTGGCCACCACCCTGCCCGCCTCGCTGAACAATGAGCTGTTCAGCGAGATCGCCCAGCTGATCGCCGGGCGCGGCCGGCGCTGATCAGGCGCGGGGCTTGCGGCGGCGCGCCATCACGCCGGCCAGCGCCAGCCCCGTCAGCAGCATCACATAGGTTTCCGGCTCCGGCACGGCGCTCACGTATTCATACGTCACTGCCACGCGGCCGGAAGCGGACGTCTGGAACTGCGTCAGCAAATTGCCCGCGCCGCTGCCCATCGAGGAGCCGATGGCATTCAAGCCCAGGTAAATCAAACCGCCGCCCGCCGAGGAAAACAGGGCGAAGTCGCTGGCGCTGGCGCTCGTGTAGCCATTCGAGCCCGTGCTCGAGCGCAGGCCCGTGCTGGCGCCCGAGGTGCCGGCGAAATCGATGCTGCCATCAAAGGCGCTCAGGGCGAATGTCTGCGTAAACAAGGGATTGGCCACCAGCAAGGTAGAGTTGTCGGGACGGTACAAGGTCAGCAGCGAGGCCAGGCTCAGGGTCACATTCGACGCGCTGGCGTCCAGGCTTTCCGTCCGGCCGCTGCCCTGCACGGCGCCTTCCAGATGGAATTTGATCGACGTCAGGGTGCCCAGGTTGCTGTCGAACTTGCCCAGGCCCAGGGTATCTGACCAGTTGGTGGCGCCCAGGGCGCGGTCGGCGCTGAAGCTGATGGTCTGGGTGGCCGCCTGCGCGGAAGATGCGGCGCCAAGGCTTAGCACGGCGGCTGCGGCCAGTGCGATGAGAGATTTTTGCATCGATGACTCCTGTTCATTCAATGAGGAAGAGTGGATCACGCAGTGATTCACGCAGGAAGCGCGAGGGAGGTCCCTCGCGCCACAGCCCGGCCATTCAGCTAACCAGACAATTCATTGTAATAAATGAAAGAGTCACAATATACTCAGTTTGTTGCAATTTTAAAAATAACCATTAACATTTTGATTGCTCATGCAACTATCGCAAAAGCGGACGAACGCAGTGCGACACATTGGCGGGCGCCTCAATCGACGCAGTAACGCACGGCATGCGCCTCCATCGGCAGCGGAATTTCCCAGTTCCACAGCATCGCTTGCAGCTTCTTGTTGCTGAGCGAGGTGTCGCGCTGGCCGTTGCGCCTGAGCAACTCCTTGCGCGGCTGCTCCAGGTACACGAGCTCCACCTGCGCATGGTATTTGTACAGCAGGTTGAGCGTCTTCTCGCGCATCAGCTTGGACAGATGCGTGGCATTCCACACGAACGGTTCGTGCTTGCGCAACAGTTCGCGCGCCCGCTCTTCCGCATAGTCGCCCACCTGCCCCTCGTTCTTGCCGTGCTTCAAGCCCAAGGCCGTCCGCGCATCGTCAAACGACACGACGGGCAGGCGCGGATGGTGCTTGTCCACCCACGTGTTCTTGCCCGATGCGGGCAAACCCGACATGACGATCACGTGCGAACCCGGCTCCTGGAACAGCGGATAATCGGGATGCGCCTCGGCGCCGCGAAAGTATTTGACGCGTGTGTGGTCGTCGACGAAGACCCTGCGCTGGCCATAGCAGCCCTCCTCGCGCGCCAGTTCCCGGAACAGCTCGATGGCGTCGAGGATGCGCTGCGGGTCGGGGCAGATGCGGCCGCGGATATCGGCCTCGGCCAGCATGGCCAGCAGGCGGATATCGACTTGCCACGACAGTTCGCGCACGGTAAATTCCGGCGTGACGCCGCGCCGTGATTGTTCCAGCGCAAAGAATGGCACTTGATGTACGTTAATCAGACGGCAGATTTCCTCGCGCGCGGCAAATGGCACGTCATAGTCCCACAGGGCGATGCGCGCATCGAGCGCGCCCTTGCGCGAGTGGCCGGGCTGGCCGATGGCGCCCGTCACCGGGTCGATCACCGTGGTGCTGCACTTGGCCACGTCGTGCAGCAAGGCGGCCAGGAACACGATTTCCTGTTCCGCCCGCGTGGCTTGCTGATATTCAGGCATGCCCAGCAGGGACTCCACCACCATCATCGTATGCGTCCACACGTCGCCTTCCGCGTGATAGACGGGGTTTTGCGGCGTCGTCTTCGCCAGTTCCAGCTGCGGGAAGGCAGCCAGGCAGGCGCTGAAGTCGGGCGACTGGCCCGCTGTGGGCACCAGTTGCTGCAGGGTTTTCCAGTTCATCATTGTGTACTCATTGAGTAAGCTGCCAGCTCGTCGAGCGAGCTGCAGGTATGCAAGCCCAGGCTTTCCCACGTCACGAGCGGCTGCGGCGCGTACAGGTCCACGCCGTCGGCCAGCAGATTCGGGATCAATGGCCGCGCGCTGTGGTGCGAACCGCTGTCGAGGATGGTTTGCGTAAAGTCATGCCGCACCAGCTTGTAGCGGGCCAGCACTTGCTCGTCGTCTTCCACTTTCAGGTACAAGCCTTCCGCGTGGTCGGACTTGTCCGTCTGCTTCCAGCACAGGTCCAGCGGCAAGCGTTCGCGCGCCACCACGTTTTCAAAGGCCTCACGCCATAGCAGGGACTTGGCCAGCGAATGGCGCAGCAGCTGCCACAGCTGTTTCGGCGACGCGGGCATGGTGCCCGCGTACAGCACGGGGACCGACAGCACGGGCGAGCCGGCCAGCATGGCGTGGCGGCGCGCCGTCGACAGAAACATCTGGCTGCGGCGGCAATACACGTCGAACTCGTTGAAATAATGGGGCAGCCGGTCATAAAACACGGAATGCTTGCTGTAAGACCACTCGCCAAACAGCACATACTGGTCTTCCAGCAAGCCCAGCAAGGCGTGCTCGTGCGCATGGGCCCACGGTTTCAAGAGGTTGAACTGGCGTTCGCTGCCGCCGCCCGCCAGGTAGTGGCCGCGCGACTGCAGCAGCACCTCGCCCGCATCGCTGAACGACACGGCGGAGTTGGCGCCATCGATTTTTTCCTCGATGACGACGTATTGGCCGGCCAGCTTTTTCAATGGCATCTGGTCGGAACCGTCGTCGCCGTCCTGCAGGCGCGAGCCTTCCAGGTGCGGCGTGCGCGGATATTTGAATAAGGGTAAAGATTGTAAAAACATAGCGTCCCACGCCGCGTTCACCGGGGCGTGTCCATACAGGGTCAGGGATGCTGACGACGTGTTCGGGCGTGGACGATCAAGACCTGGGTCTCGGATACGTGCGCGGAAAGAGCAAAAACAGTGCCGCAGCAATCGGGGGCGTCAACGCGCCGAACGATGCTGCAGAGAGCATTTCGTCAGCGTTAGCAGGTGATGGCGAAGAAGCGAGGCACTTTTGGCTCCAATAAGGAAGAGGTTCGAGAAAGAACCGCGAATATAAAGGCTGTTTGATTATTTTGCAAGTGGCTCATCCGTATCGTGCGCCCCCCCTGGCTTTGCAAGCTGCGTAAAATTTGCTAAGCTGGCGGCACTTCCTGTCGCTGCTGCGTGGAAAACAAACATGGCCCTTGCAAAAGGGCCATGCATTCGTTATTTCCGGAGCAGAATCGTGTTTCCCCTATCCAGATTACAAAAAGCCCTGCGCCGCCAGGGCATCGCCGTCGCCTATGCCGACGGTATTTATACGCTCAGCAATCCGCACGCCCAGGCGTCCGTGCTGCTGCCCCATAACTTTCCCCTCGAGGAAAAAGCCGTGCGACAGCTGATGGAATTTGCCGCCGTCGCCGTGCCCGGCCAGGATGGCCATGTGTGCAAGGCGTGCGCCACGCCCGACTTCCACCCTGGCAGCATCGCGCCCGTCGGCAGCATCGTCGCCACCAGCCCCGACATGGTGATCCCCGCCATCCCCGGCACGGACATCGCCTGCGGCATGCGCCTGATCACGACGGGCCTGACCCTGGCCCAGTTCGAAGCGCGCAAGCCGCAGCTGCTCGCCAAGCTCAAACACGTGCTGCTGGAAGACGGCCGCAACGTGCCGCTGCGCTCGAAGGCGTTTGCCGCCCTGTTCGACGTGGGTCCGGCAGCGTTCATCGACAGCCTGCATGACGATGGCTTGTGGCCCCGCGTCGACAAGGAGCGGCTGTTGCACGAACTCGACGCTTGCATCGCCCTGCGCGAACTGGGCGGCGGCTTGCGCCATGCGCCCGCAGCACTGGTGGGCAGGCGCGAAGTGATACGCGATCCCAGCCTGGGCACGACGGGATCGGGCAACCATTTCGTGGAAATCCAGCTGGTCGACGCCGTCATGGACCGCCACGCCGCGTACCGGCACGGGCTGGTGCCGGGCGAAGTGGTCGTCATGATCCACAGCGGCAGCCGCGACGTGGGTTTTTTTGTGGGCAGCCGCTGGATGGACCGCGCCAAAGAGGCGTGGCCGACAGGCGTGCGCCACCCGCAGTCGGGCCTGTACGGCTTGACGGGCGAACTGGCCGGCGAATACATGGGCGCCATGGGCGTGGCCTCGCGCTATGCCTGGGTCAACCGCATGGTATTGGCCGAGCTGGTGCGCGACAGCCTGTCGCAAGTGTTTGCGCAGGATCAATCGCGCCTGGTGGTGGACGTGCCGCACAACGTCATCCTGCGCGAGCATGGCATGAACATCCACCGCAAGGGCGCCACGCCGGCGCGCGAAGGCGACCTGGCGCTGATCCCCGGCTCCATGGGCGACTATTCTTATGTGGCAACTGGCATGGGCAATCCCGACTGGCTGTGGTCGTGCTCGCATGGCGCGGGGCGCAGCATCCGCAGGCAAGCCATGCGCGCCATCCGGCCCACGGTGGGCGGCGACGAGATGGCGTTCCAGTGCGTGACCCTGCGCGAGGAACGCCGCGTCGAGGAAGCGCCGATGGCGTACAAGAAGATCGGTCCCGTCATCGCTGCGCAGGAGGAAGCGGGCTTGCTGCAATCGGTGGCGCGCTTGAAACCTTTATTGACGTTCAAGGCTTAGCGCAGCAATTGCGGCACGGCCGCCGCCATCAGCGACAGGCCGATGGCGGTCAGCACGGCAAACGCGATGCGGCGCATGCCGCGCTGGGCGATCGGCGGCGGATAGCGTTTGCCGGCCATCGTGGCCAGCACGCCGACGGGCAAGGCCAGCGCGCACAGCAGCAAGACTTTTGCGTCGAGCTGGCCCTGGCTGCCCGCCATCAGCGAACGTCCACCCGCGCTGATGGCGAACAGGAAGATCAGGCTGTAGCGGATGGTGGTCAGACTCATTTCCTGGCGGTAAAACTGGTACACGAGGGGCGGGCCGGCCAGCGAAAACAGGCCCGAGAACAGGCCGCCGCACACGCCGCTGATGAAAAAGCTGCGCTTGTCCGCCGCGCCCGGTCCCGGCGGCGCCTGCAGCAGGATGCTGACGCCGCCATACACGATGGCCGCGCCCAGCAACAATTTCAACAAGGGCGCATACGCCTGATCCAGATATCCCAACAGCAACACGCCGGCCGCCATGGCCGGCAGCAAGCCGATGCTGGCAGCGCGGATGGCGCGCCAGTCCAGGTGGTGCAAGGCGCCCGGCAAGGCCACGAGGCAATTGGCAAGCGACAATAAACTGACGAGGGCCGCCAGCGCGGGCACGGGCGCCAGGCCGAGGCCGCTGGCCACGCCCATGACGATCATGCCCAGGCCAAAGCCCGTGACGGTCTGGAAATACGTGCCGGCCGCCACCACGCCCAGCAGCGCCAGCACGGGCAGGCTGAACAACTCAGCGCCCACCCTGGGCCTGCACGGCCGTCACGGCAATGACGTTGTACACGTCAATCGCGCTGCAGCCGCGCGACAAATCGTTGGCAGGCTTGTTCAAGCCTTGCAGCAAGGGGCCGATGGCGACGGCGCCGCCCATGCGCTCGGCCAGCTTGTAGCCGATATTGCCCGCGTCCAGGTTCGGAAATACCAGCACGTTGGCGCGGCCGTTGACGACGGAATCCTTGACTTTTCTCTGGGAAATCTCGGCCACGATGGCCGCATCGAGCTGCACGTCGCCATCGATGGCCAGCAGCGGACGCTGGGCCTTGACCCGGTCCGTGGCCGCATGCACCTTGTCGACGGCCGCGTGGTGGGCGCTGCCGCTGGTGGAAAACGACAGCATGGCGACCCGCGGTTCTTCCATCAGCAAGGCTTGCGCGCTGTCGGCGGCGGCCATGGCGATGTCGGCCAGTTCCTCGGCCTTCGGATCGACGACGAGGGCGCAGTCGGAAAAGATGAATCCGCCCTTCAGGCTGTGGAACGGTTCGCACAACATCATCAGGAAAAAACTCGACACGAGCTTGAAGGCCGGGTCGACGCCGATGATCTGGATGGCGCTGCGCACCACGTCGGCCGTCGTGTGCACGGCCCCCGCCACGCAACCGTCGGCGTCGCCCAGGCGCACCATCAGGTTGGCGTAGCACAGCGGATCCTGCACGGCGATGCGCGCCTGCTCCACCGTCATGCCCTTGGCTTGACGCAGCACAAACAATTGCTGGGCATAGTGTTCCGACTCGTCGGACGTTGCCGGGTCGACCAGGCGCACGCTATCGAGGTCGAGCCCGTGCTCGTGCGCCAGGGCGAGGATGGCGGCCGGCTGGCCGACGAGGGTGATGTGCGCCAGACCTTCGGCGGCAGCCCGCGCGGCCGCCTGCAGCACGCGCGCATCGCCGCCCTCGCACAACACGATGTTTTTCGGCACGGCGCGGGCTTGCTCGATGATGCGGTGCAGGGCTTTCATGGCGACTCCAATTCGGTAAAAAAAGTGCCGGAACCATGGAAGCATAAAGATGGTTCCGGCACATAAAACCCGGCAAGCCGGGGTCATACAAGGATCGGTCGGGGTGGTGTCGGATGACGCCGGGCCTGGCTACTGCCCGGGTGGTGTCGGATTACGCCGGGCTTTGCCCGGCTAATCCGACCTACCCGCAATGCCCTCCACACGTAGGTTGGGTAGGTTGGATTAGCCTGAAAGGCGTAATCCAACAACCTCAGCGCATCAAACGTAGTCTTTATACTTATCCAGATGACGAATTGGTTTACTCAGCGCATCGCGGCGGAACGGGTCGCCCAGCTCGCGCGTGCACATGATTTCGATGATGGTTGTCTTGCCTTCATTCATCTGCATGTCGATCGCCTTTTTCAAGGCCGGACCTACGTCTTCCAGCTTGTCGACCGTGATGCCTTCGGCGCCCATGGCGCGCGCAATTTCCGCGAAACTCTGGTTGTCGAGCTCGCCGGCAACGAAGCGGCGGTTGTAGAAATCGACCTGGTTCTTCTTTTCCGCGCCCCACTGGCGGTTGTGGAACACCACGGCGGTGACGGGAATGTTGTGGCGCACGCAAGTCATCGTTTCCATCAGGCTCATGCCCCAGGCTCCGTCGCCCGCATACGACACGGCCGGACGGTGCGGCGCGGCCACCTTGGCGCCGATGATGGTCGGGAAGGCATAGCCGCAGTTGCCAAAGCTCATCGCCGCAAAGAAGCTGCGCGGCTTTTCAAAGCGCAGGTAACTATTCGCCACCGAGTTGATGTTGCCGATGTCGGTCGACACCATCACGTCTTCCGGCATGGCTTTTTCCAGCTCGCGCAGCACCTGGCGCGGATGCAAATAATTGCCCGGCTCTTTCTTCTGCTCTTCGATCATGTCCAGGCTGTACGCATCCTTTTCATGGGTCCAGTTCGTCAATTCCTCTTCCCACGCGGCCTTCTCCGCTTGCACGGTGGCGTACCGCTCGTCGCG
>NZ_JACYMK010000025.1:0-5415 GCF_020858135.1 Janthinobacterium sp. FW305-128
GACAAAGCGTTGTGTTTGTCAGCTGCGAAGAAGGAAGAGTATGAAGCGTTTCGGCTAATTCGTCAACCTTCTTTTTTGCCGTTTGCTACTGCATCCGGCTTCCTCTGTTTCGCTAAAACCACTGCGTCTCATTGGGGAGGCGAACTATAGCAAAGCCACTCAAAGGCGGCAAGCTTTATTTCAGCAATTCGGCAACCGCCATGCCCACATCGGTCGTACTGGCGCTGCCGCCCATATCCGGCGTACGCGGACCATGCTCGAGCACCCGCTCGATGGCGTGCACAATCGCGTCATGCGCCGCCGTGTAATTGGCATCGCCATTACCGAGGAAGTCCAGCATCATGGCGCCCGACCAGATCATGCCGATCGGGTTGGCGATATTCTGGCCATAGATATCGGGCGCGGAACCGTGCACCGGCTCAAAGACGGAGGGGAATGTACGCTCCGGATTGATATTGGCCGATGGTGCGATGGCAATCGTTCCCGTGCACGCAGGTCCCAGGTCAGACAATATGTCGCCAAACAGATTCGAAGCGACCACCACGTCGAAACGTTCGGGACTCAATATAAAGCGAGCCGCCAGGATGTCGATATGGTATTTATCCCAGCAGACCTCGGGAAAGCTCGGGCCCATCGCTTCCACCCGTTCATCCCAATACGGCATGCTGATGGCAATGCCATTCGACTTGGTCGCCGATGTCAGGTGTTTTTTAGGCCGGCTTTGCGCCAGCTCAAACGCATACTTCAGGATGCGGTCGATGCCTTTGCGCGTAAACACGGATTCCTGCAGCACCATTTCGCGCTCGGTCCCCTCGAACATGCGTCCGCCCACGGATGAATATTCTCCTTCCGTATTTTCACGCACCACATAAAAGTCGATATCGCCCGGCTTTTTATTCGCCAGCGGACATGGCACGCCCGGCATCAGCCGCACGGGACGCAAGTTGACGTATTCGTCGAATTCACGCCGGAACTTCAGTAATGAACCCCACAGCGAGATATGATCGGGCACCTTGTCCGGCCAGCCCACGGCGCCAAAATAGATGGCGTCGAAATCCTTGAGCTGCGCGAACCAGTCCGAGGGCATCATTTGCCCGTGTTCCAGGTAATAGTCGCAATTGGCCCATGCCATCGTCGTAAACTGCAGGTCGATATTGAAACGGCGGGCGGCCGCTTCAATTACACGCAAGCCCTCCGGCATGACTTCATTGCCAATGCCGTCACCGGCGATGACGGCGATTTTATGTATGCTCATGGGGGAAACCCTGTTGGAAATAGACGATGGAAGCCCGTATTTACATCTGCTGCGTCACGTCCGGGTACAGACGCGCCAGCACATCGGCAGTGATCGCCGTGATGATGGGCTGCACACATTCGGCAGCCAGTTCATTGGACTTCGCGCGGCGCACCTCTTTCCATAACTCGACCAATGCGCTCTCATGACGCGCCACCGCCTGCTCGACTTCATCCTGCCAGAAGGCCGGCGCCTCGCTTTCGACAAAGTTGCCGCGGCCACGGCCAAAGTGCGCCACCGCCAGGTAACGCAGCACGCCCGCCACCACCAAGGTGCGCAGGAAGGCATCGGTAAATTGCATCGTGGGCTCATTGCGGTCCGTTCCGGAATTAAAGCCCCAGGCTGCGCCCGCAAACGTCAACGCACCAACCACACCGCCAAGCAGGGCGCCCGTGCCCAAGGTCAGACCGCCGGAAATCAGGTCGGCCGACAGCCCTGTCGCCGCACCGGAAATCATCGCGCCCAATAGCCCGGCTTGCGCCTTGTCGATCGGCGCGCGCACGGCGAAGTTCTCCCGTATCCGGCTATTGATCTTATGCGCGTCGGTCGGGTCGAGTTTGTGCAAGATCAAAAGCTCACGCGTGGTGATACCGCTGTGCGCATTAAGCCGCGCCACCAGGCTGGCCATGGCCTTTTCCTGGCGTTGCTGCTCTGCGTTCTTGCCTATGCCAACGACCTGCAAGGCCGATTTCAGCAGCCCCTTAGAGGCGGGCTCGATGGCTTCGCGATCCTGCCCGGCCACCGCCAGTTGCGTGGCCAGCAAGTGCATCGCCTGCCGGAAACGTGCCGTATTCTGCTCTTGCCAGGCAGCAAACAAACGCGCATAGCCTGCTTGCTGCGACTGCGGCAACAATTTACCCACAGCTTCGTAAAACACGCGTTCATGCACCCAGCAGCGGGCAAAGGCATCGAGCGCCAGGACATCGCGCACGATTGGATACTGCTGCAAATGCTCGCGCCAGCGCACCTGCTCGCCATGTTCCTCATTACCCGGACGCGGCGGCCCCATCTGATTGAGCAAGACCACCACAGGCTTATCCAGCCAGGCGAGGATTTTCATTTCCGCCGGCAAGTAGCCCGCATCCTTCGGATGTTCCGAGGAATTCACCAGGTACAACACCACGTCGGCGGAGTCCTTGGCCGTGCGCAGCGCCTGCTGGCTGAGCCAAAACGGGCGGTCGCGATAACGGTCCAGCACTTCACGCAGAAACCAGCCGATGGGATTGCCTGACTGGCCCAGGCGCTTGAGCAGACGCACGGAGTCGCCAAAGCCGGGCGTGTCCCACAATTGCAAAGCATCACCCTGTGGCGTGGCCAACAAGGTATGCGATTCGGCAAACACGGTTACGTGGGCAGCGTCGCGCACTTCGCCCACATCCACGCCGACGAGGGTACGCGCGAGTGTTGTCTTGCCATTATTCGTGTGCGAAATCAGCGCAAACTGAATCTGCACCGCGTCATCTTGCACATCTTTATTCACGTTCACACTCATGCTGCTGCCGATACTTTCAAGCCGACACCGGCATCAAGCGGGTGCAAGGCAGGGTTGAGCAAATTGACCACGGTGGCCGTGGCTTTATGGAACTGGCAGAACTGCTGCCACAAGGCGACCCGTTCCGCCAGACGCGCGCCGTTATCCGCCTGCTCGCCCGCGCGCTCCAGGTAGCTGGACTCGTCGATCAGGACAGCGATGCCGCGCGCCGACGATTGCACCAGATAATCGAGGAAGGCCCCGTGATTTTCCTTTTCCGGCGTCGCCGTCAGATTGAACAGCACGGCCGTGATATTGACTTGTGGATCGTTCAAGTCCGTGTCGCGCAAGACGTCCTGCGGCTCTTCGCCATACGACGTTGATGGACGCAGCATCATGCGCCCCTGCTCGCCAAACAGCATGAGGGCGATTTGCCCCAGACCCTTGTGGCGTGCCTCATCGACAGTAAAGCTGTAGGGCAAGACGCGCAGCATGCCGCCCGTGGCCACACCGATGCTTTCATTAAGCTTGCGGAAATACGGCTGATCGAGATCCAGCGGAAACTGCCTGGCCAGGCGCGCGGCGCGCCAATTATTGACCAGGGCCAGGATCAGGCGGGGGACGACCACCAGCAGGAAAATCGTCGCCGCATACAAATGCACCCAGCGTGCGCCGCCTTCGACGGTCGTTGTTTGCGGGAAGCGCAGCGCTTCGATTTCCGCCAGCGAAAAACCTTGTAAGTGAAACAGGGCAATGGCCGGCGCAAACAGGGTCGACAGCAGGCTGTGCACCTGGCCGGCATTCAGAAAGGTGCTTTCCCAGCCGGCCGCGTATTGCGACAGAAAACCGCGCGCATACAACGAGGCGACGGCGCCAATGGCAAACATGGCAGCGCTCAAGTGGATTGTACGGCCCAGGCGCGCGGCCGTCAGCTTGGCGCTCAAATGCGCCCATTCCCCCATGAAGCTGAGCAAGCCCGAGGACAATGCGTGCGGCAGTTTGCGCGGCAAGGCCAACCGGCCCACGCTCAGGTGGCGCACCAATCCCGCCTTCGGCCAGCCCAGGGAATGCGAAGGGATGCATAGCCAAATCAGCAAGCCCAGGTAGACCAGCACATTCCAGGCGATGATCAGCAGCAAGGGCGCCGACAGCAAGTCGACGCGATGGGGGTCCGTTATACGGTCCAGTCCGGCGCCCAGCAGCAAAGCCAGCAGGGGCAAGGCCAGCGCCATGGTCTTCATGCCGTTGCGACGCTTCGCGAAAGCAGCGAAGGCGGGAGTGCGCTCGGTGATGCGCTTGAGGATCAGCTCGGAACGCTGCTGCAGGAAATCGTCACCCGTGACTTCGGCCTGCTTGCCCGAAGCTTGCCACTGCGCAAGCTCACGCGCACTGCGGCTGGCATACATGCGGTCATCCTCGCTGAGGACTTCTTTTTTCTGGTCGGCCGTCTCGATAGCACGGACCAATACCACTTCTCTCGCAATCTGCTCGTTCATGGTGCTCCTGTTTTTGTATGAAACGACAACTCGACAGGCAGATTGTGACGTACTTTCGTGTTTCAGGCCAACGCGTCCTCGGCCCGGAACAAATGATGTAGCAGATAGATCAGGAAAGAAGCAATCCAGGCAGACCACAAGGTGTGTGTAAAAAATTGCGTACCTTGCAACTGTTGCTGCCAGCTTGCCGCCAAACCGCACAGCAGCATGACGCAAGCGAGCAGCAGCGCCGTGCGTGGTCGCCCGGGCAGACAGAACAATGGCAAGGCCAGCATCCACCAGGCAGTGTTCGCCTGAGTAGCAGGCAGGCATGCCATGGCAGATGCGCTGGCTGGCAATGTTTCCAACAGGCGCGTGTACGGCTCCAGTCCACCATAACGCAACAAATCCGTGGGACAGGGCACGTCGCTGAAGGAAGAGAGCAAATAGATGCTTAGCGGCACGAAGATAGCCGACAGCGCCACCACGCGCAAGGCGCTGCGACGCGAAGCAAGCCAGGCCAACGGACGCAAGGTGTCCCACACGGTCAGCCCGATCATGACGGCGCCAAGCAAGATCATACCGATCTGAAAACTGCGCGCCCACACGCTGTCAGCGCCGACAAATTGTCCACGCGCACCGTCGAACATACTGTCGGCAATCATGAGGTCGAGGTTGCTGTAATTACCGATCCAGAGTATCAGCATGGCCGACAGCATCAGGATGCTATCGATGCCTTTGGAAGTTTTGACAAGTTTAAGCTTGGACAGCATGGGTGCACACGTTACTTGATGAGAATGGACATCATCGTACAGTGTCAATATGAAGAGAACATGACGGTGCCCGCCGTGCACAACATGTGGTGATAAATGAAAAAGGCAGCGCGCAGCGCTGCTTTTTTTTTCGCCTGCTGAACAGCCGGGGTCAGCCCCCCTCACACTGACCGTAGATCGGCTGATCGGGCAGGCCGGCGCAGGCCGGCGTAGGTCGGCGTAGGTCGGCTTAGCGCAGCGTAAGCCGACTGCACCCGCGGCACCCAGCAAAACCGCCAGACGAAAAAAAACCCCACCGGAATCCGGTGGGGTTTTTCTCTTACTGCGAATAACAAGCCTGACGATAACCTACTTTCACACTGGTTGCAGCACTATCATCGGCGCAAAGTTGTTTCACGGTCC
>NZ_JACYMK010000026.1:0-3683 GCF_020858135.1 Janthinobacterium sp. FW305-128
GCAGGTAATCGACCTTGATGCGCGCTGTTCTGATTTATGAGTCATCGAAGAAGGCGCGACAGCGGGCCGGGATTTTGTTCTAGAGTCTGTTTTTTTGATCGAATGCAAAGAAAAAAATTTCAACTATGGCATGATTAAAATAGTCATTAAAATTGCGAGGTCTACTATGATCGCATTGATATATTTCATAGACATACGATGCGATGGCGTTAATTGTATAAACTCACCGCTTGGCGCAACTGCATTAAAAACTACACGACGATTTACGGGAATTAGTTGGGCTGCATGTTATGAACAAGCTGATGAATTAGGCTGGATAACCTGCAGAGCGCTAGGGCTGGCTCTATGCCCGAACTGTGTTAGGAGTGTGTCAAGAAAAGTTCACTAAGAAGATGCCATTACGCCTACCTTCAAGCGTATCGACCGCCAGTAGGCGGATTCGCAGACCTTCGGCGGGATACGGGTACGCGCTACGCGCTAGGCCTACCGGCCCGGCCCTACCGCCTCACCCCGGCTATAGCCGGGGCTTCGGGCGCCTGCTCACCGCATGCGCCAGCCGAAACCCCGCGCCCTCTCGGGACGCGGCGGCAGGCTCTCTAGTGGCCTGCTGACGTGCTTAAAACCAGCTTGGCAAGGAGGGCGCTCTTGCGCTCGGCTATTGCAATGTGTCAATAAGAAAATAATTTGCAAATTTATTGTATGGTGTAGCGATACACGGTATAATGCTACCTATGATAAAGACTTTCAAACATAAAGGTTTGCAGCGCTACTTTGAGACTGGTAGCAAGGCCGGAATTCAGGCGGCGCATGCTACCAAGTTGCGATTGCAACTGGCCGCGCTAGATATGGCAGTAAAGCCAGAAGACCTCTCAGCGCCATCGTGGGGGCTTCATCCACTTAAAGGAAATTTGAAGGGGCATTGGGCAATTACAGTAAATGGTAACTGGCGAATGATTTTTTCTTTTGATGGCACAGATGCCATTCTGGTTGACTATCTCGATTATCACTAATTTTTTATGGAGGGTTTAATAATGACTCGCATGCACAATCCGCCGCATCCCGGCGAGGTACTAAGGGAATATCTCGGTGAAATGACTATTACTGATACGGCATCGCGCCTTGGTGTTGGTCGTGTCACGCTTCAACGCATCCTCACTGGTGCTGCTGGTATTTCACCCGACATGGCGCACCGTCTTGGTGCCGCTTTTGGCACCAGCCCGGAAATGTGGGGCGGGATGCAACTGCAATTTGACCTCTATCAAGCAGGCATGAATAAGCGTCCAAAAATTGAACGTATTGTTTTTCAAACCAATGGCGCATGCTTGGCCGCTTGAAGGGAAATTTTATGGAGCCTAAAGGCACACTGATGCGTAAACCAGACCCTGAAACAGAAGCCCGTATGAAGGCAGTAATGGCGACTCATGCTCGTGAACGCGATGAACGCCAACAGCAATTACCCGCGATACGTCTGGAAGGAGAAGCCGCGCTTCGCCGTCTCCTTCCAGTAGCCCAGCGCGACACCGGCCAATCGTCCGTTATTGCCCGTTTCCTACTCAACCTGTACAACGGCACCCGTTTTCCGTTTGATATGACTGACCTACGACGGTTGGACTACAACCTTTTTGACGACTGCATCGCGGTTCTCAAGATGGATTTTCAGCTTCTGAAAGAGGTTCATCTTTACTTTGAGAACGGCGGTTCGATGTGGACGGCGTTGGCGAATCAATGGGGCTTCAAAGACTATGATGGCATTGAGTCCTGGCGTTGAGCAGAACACTATGCGCCGCGTTCACCAGTTGGTGCGCGGCGCTGACACAAATTTTCGCGGACGCGAAATTTTCCTCAATATTTTTGGCCCGTGATGCACGGGCCAAAAAATTGCTTAAAATAATTCTCCTTGGCGGTCTGCATACCCACACCAACGAGCAAAGCTATGCTCACCGCAGAACTGGCGGATGTTCTCAATGAAACCTTCTGCCCGAGCGCTCATTATTAAAGCCGCAATCACATCCTGGGAGTCGCCCATTTCAAAGCAGGTATCGAACTGACGTTCGCCTAACCCTTCAAAGCCACGATCCCATAACGTATAGCTGACAATATCTTGCACGAGGTCATGCTTAAAGGCCAGTTTGACGAACTTAACCCGCGATTCAAAAATATGCAGTTTGTTCGTCAGCTTGTGCAGGATGCGGCATACAGTAGTAGTTTGAGCAGTATTCATGGTGTCTCTTTGTATCTAAATGGTGAGTAATTATAACATTAAACGTCTTTTGAAAGACAAAATACTGTCAATATTTGTCTTTCGTGTTATAATATTTCACATGGATGCGACAACTATGTATAGCGCCTCAACTGAATTACGGAAAAATCATGACATTCTTTTCATTTCGGGCTGAATGCCCAAGCGATGTAAAACATTTCCAAGATACCTGCGCAGCCGCCGGTATCACTATCGCACTAGCGGCTTTCCCGGACGACGAATTCCCAGATGTGGAGATAGAAATGGAGTCCGCCGCCTCTCTTGAAACCCTTCGCAACGCCATGCGTGAAGTGGTAGATGGACACGTCATGCTCCAGACGTTGAGAGATTGTCGTCTCACAGAAAATTCCCTAGAACGTGACTATGATCTAGCGTAGGAAGGATTAGTCTTTATGCCTATTTACACATTTGAAGCCATACCAAACAAGTTTAAAAAAGAAAATAAAAATAGGACTAAAAATCTCATGCCGCCAACTGCTCAGCACGAGAAATTTAGCGGTAAATGCAATCGTTGTGGCGACCAAACGGAAGCATCAAAACCTAGCGTTGTTGCATGTAAGTGGGGCGGCTGCAATGGTGTTGTTCATATCACTTAACACAGATGGAGAAGAAAATGAGCATCGAGCAAAAAAGCAGGTTGATTGGCGCGATCATATGATCCGTTCCGCACTGGCGGCCGTAACCAACTGAACCAGAGGCAGTTTGTGGCGTGCCTGTCCGTGCGCCAGGTGGCGCTGGCCAGGGCCGTGCTGGCGTCACACAGCGCTGACACTTCGCGCGCTACGCGCTTGATTCCGACCGAATCTGCTGCGCAGATCAAGCCTCGGCGTTGCCGAGGTCGTCACGGCCGAGTACAGGTCTACCCCATTGAAAATTCAACGTCCACTTTCTTACCTTCTTTGGGGGAAAAATGAGCCGGCCAGAGAAGGCGCGGCAGCGGGCCGGGATTTTGCTTTAGCGGCCTGTCGCCCGTTCAGGGCGACACCTTCATCGTCACTCGGCGCTACGCGCCGCCGCACCAGCTGGTGCGCCACGATCCCGACCGCTACGCGCGTCAATGGGCAGCACCGTGCCGGCGCCGCCCTGGTGATCGCTGGGCCTGGTGGCCGCGCTCCCCCTGGTGCCACTGCCGGCGCCGCTGCAGCTGCTGCAGCCTGGCCGCGTGCGCGCCTGGTGGCGTCGCCCCGGCGCCGGCCAGGGCCGTGCTGCCGGCGTGCGCTGCGCGCACGTCCAGCAGCTGGCCCGCCTCGATCCCGACCGCTGCGCGCGTCGATGGGCAGCACCGTGCCGGCGCCGCCCTGCTGATCGCTGGGCCTATCGGCCGCGCGCTCCCTGGTGCTACTGCCGGCGCCGCTGCAGCTGCTGCAGCGCCTGGCCGCGTGCGCGCCTGGTGGCGTCGCCTCGGCGCCGGCCAGGGCCGTGC
>NZ_JACYMK010000028.1:0-1933 GCF_020858135.1 Janthinobacterium sp. FW305-128
TGAAGCCTTCACCTATTTATGGTGGGTTTGGATTGATTGTTAGTGGATGTATTGGGTGCTTAATAGTTTTAGGGTTTGGGGGTTCGTTTTTAGGTTTAATAGTATTTTTAATTTATTTGGGTGGGATGTTGGTTGTATTTGGGTATACAACTGCTATGGCTACTGAGGAGTACCCGGAAACTTGAGGGTCTAATTGGTTTATTTTTAGTTTTTTTGTTTTAGGGCTTTTTATGGAGTTGGTAGTGTTCTACTTGTTTAGTTTGAATAATAAGGTGGAGTTAGTTGATTTTGATAGTCTAGGCGATTGATTAATGTATGAGATTGATGATGTTGGGGTTATGTTGGAGGGGGGGATTGGGGTTGCGGCTATTTATAGTTGTGCTACTTGAATGATAGTGGTGGCTGGGTGGTCATTGTTTGCGGGGATTTTTATTATTATTGAAATCACTCGGGATTAAGTGTGTGTAAGATAAAAATTAGTGAAATAGTGATGAGAAATGATAGGAAATATAGTTTGATTAGTCCTTTTTGGTTGGATATTATTTTAGATAGTTGGGTTTGGGTGATTGAGGTTGATTTTGGGATTGTCTTTTCTAGTCAGATTAGGTCTAGTAGGTTTAAGGATAATTTGTAGCTAGAATTTAGAGTTTTTTGAGGAATAATTCGGTGTATAATTGGTGGGTAGTAGCCTAGGGAGGTTGAGAATGATGATAGTTTGGTGGGTTTGCTTATTGATAGATTTAGTGTTAAATTGTTAAGTTCTAGGGCAATGGCAAATCCTAGGATTGTAATAAGTAGGGCTGTTATTTTTAAATGTCAGGGTATTGTGAGAATTTGAATGTTAGTTGGAGGAATATTTAGTGAGATAAGGAAGCCTGCTAGGATGCTTCCTAATGCTAGGCGTTTGATTGGATTAATGAGGTTTGGGTTGTTTTCATTAATAGTAATTAGTGGGGAGTATCGTGGTTTTGTCATGGTGACGAAGTAGATGATGCGTATGCTGTACACAGCAGTTATGGATGTGGCGATTAAAGTGATTATTAGGGCTCAGGCGTTGGTGTTGCAGGTATTAATTGCTTCAATAATTAGGTCTTTTGAGTAGAACCCTGTTAGGAATGGTATTCCTGTGAGGGCGAGGCTTCCGATTACTAGGCATGATGATGTGAATGGTATGATTTTTGTGATGTTTCCTATTTTTCGGATGTCTTGTTCGTCTGCCAGGCTATGAATGATTGAGCCAGAGCATATAAAGAGTATAGCTTTGAAGAATGCGTGGGTACAGATGTGTAGGAATGCTAGGTGGGGTTGGTTTATTCCTAGCGTCACTATTATCAGGCCTAGTTGGCTTGATGTAGAGAAGGCAATGATTTTTTTGATGTCGTTTTGGGTGAGAGCACAGATTGCTGTGAATAATGTGGTGATTGCACCAAGACATAGTATGGCTGTTATAATAGTACTATTGTTTGAGGTTAGGGGGTGGAATCGGATTATTAGGAAGATCCCTGCTACAACTATTGTGCTTGAGTGTAGTAGGGCAGAGACGGGAGTTGGGCCTTCTATAGCTGATGGGAGTCATGGATGAAGTCCGAATTGGGCGGATTTTCCTGTGGCTGCAATTAGTAGTCCTGTGAGAGGGACTAGATTGTTGGTGTTGGTTAAGAAAATTTGTTGGAGTTCTCAGGAGTTTATGTTTAGGCAGAATCAGGTTATAGCTAGGATGAAACCAATGTCTCCGACTCGGTTGTAGAGGATTGCTTGGAGGGCCGCTGTGTTGGCGTCTGCACGGCCATATCATCATCCGATTAATAAGAAGGATATAATTCCTACCCCTTCTCATCCAATAAAGAGTTGGAATAGATTGTTAGCTGAGGTTAGAATTAGTATAGTAATTAGGAATATTATTAAGTACTTAATGAATCGGTTAATGTGGGGG
>NZ_JACYMK010000029.1:0-1915 GCF_020858135.1 Janthinobacterium sp. FW305-128
CGCGCCTGGTGGCGTCGCCCCGGCGCCGGCCAGGGCCGTGCTGCCGGCGCGCGCTGCGCGCACGTCCACCAGCTGGCCGGCCACGATCCCGACCGCTGCGCGCGTCGATGGGCAGCACCGTACCGGCGCCGCCCTGGTGATCGCTGGGCCTGTCGGCCGCGCTCCCTGGTGCCACTGCCGGCGCCGCTGCAGTTGCTGCACCTGGCCGCGTGCGCGCCTGGTGGCGTCGCCCCGGCGTCGGCCAGGGCCGTGCTGCCGGCGCGCGCTGCGCGCACGTCCACCAGCTGGCCCGCCTCGATCCCGACCGCTGCGCGCGTCGGTGGCCAGCACCGTGCCGGCGCCGCCCTGGTGATCGCTGGGCCTGTCGGCCGCGCTCCCCCTGGTGCCACTGCCGGCGCCGCTGCAGTTGCTGTAGCCTGGCCGCGTGCGCGCCTGGTGGCGTCGCCTCGGTGCCGGCCAGGGCCGTGCTGCCGGCGTGCGCTGCGCGACAGCCACAAAAGCACACACCCTGCCAGAGTGATTTTAAGCCCCCTAGCAGGCATCAATGGCCCGATAGGGATGGCGGGAGGGGTAGTGGAAATAAAGCGCCTGCAGGCACCTCAAAAGCCCTCCAATTGGCTTCTCCAAGCCTTCGCCAGTAGCGGACAACCCATGAAAGCGCGCGAAGCGCGCCGCGCCTGCGGCCCGTGGCCGGCGAAGCCGGCCACGGAAAAATTAGATCGCGCTACGCGCTCAAGAAAAACCCATAAAAACATAGAAACTCTTCTGCTATCAACTCCGGTAACGAACCTATGTAACTCCAGATCGCGCTACGCGCTCAAGGGAAAAAGTAAACATAAAAACTCAACATATACTGACTTCGGATACGTTATATGTAACTCCAGATCGCGCTACGCGCTCAAGAAAATACACGATTGCATAAGCTAACAACCGCCGATTTGGCAATCGTCGTGATACTAAGGTGTCGCCCTGAACGGGCGCCAGGCCGCTAAAGCAAAATCCCGGCCCGCTACCGCGCCTTTTCGGCTGAGCAACCTCTACACCGTATGTCTATAGGGAAGGGGGCAAATCCGCCGTGACGACCTCGGCAACGCCGAGGCTTGATCTGCGCAGCAGATTCGGCCGGAATCAAGCGCGTAGCGCGCGAAGTATTTTATTAGCCGAGATTTTGGCGATTACTCAGCTATTAACATAGAGTAAGAAGCAACGCCCTATAACCCGCATGGATGCTAGGGGGTCAAGACAAAAGGATGTATATGAAAGACAAAAACAAGTGCAATCAAGACAAAAATATGATTTCGGAAGACAAAAAAGAACGTATTTTTGTCTTTCGACGTCTTTTACTTTGTCCATCTAGAGACAAAATATACAGCAAATTTGTCTTTGAAGTGTCTCTTTTGCGATCTTTTGAAAGACAAAATATGCACATATTTTGTCTTCGTGGAGACACGCGGCGATCAGTTAAAAGACAAAAAACGACTATTTTTTGTCTCGACTAAGACATCAAAAGCTCACTTGAAAGACAAAATAAGGCTATTTTTTGTCTAAACAGAGACATTTGAAAAACACTTGAGAGACAAAAAAATCATGTATTTTGTCTTTCAAGTGCAAAAACCATGTCCAACAAGAGACAAAAAATATAGCAATTTTGTCTCTTGTTTTTATAAGTTGATGATTTTAAAGAAAATTATATCATAAATTATTTCAAATTTTTGAATGGAAATATCTTTTTATCGGGGTGACACTTCGCCCGTTAACGGCGACACTTTTAACGTCACTCGGCGCTATGCGCCGCCGCACCAGCTGGTGCGGCACGATCCCAACGCGTTGCGTGCGTTGATGGGCAGCGCCGTGCCGGCGCCGCCTGGTGCAGTTTGTGGCGTGCCTGTCCGTGCGCCAGGTGGCGCTGGCCAGG